>JAJYXH010000010.1 GCA_021791075.1 Microcaldota archaeon | reverse complement strand
GATACCCGAGTTTCTCGATATTAATCTCAGCAATATACTTTATACCATACCTCTTCTCAAGGTGCCTTATCCTGTTGTCAACAGCAGATACGCTCAGACCAACTCTCTTCGCAATAAAAGGAAGTGTCGCTCTCGCGTTCATGCTGAGTATCGTCAGTATCTCATTGTCTATCCTATCCGGCGAAAGTATCCTTGCAGGCTCTGCGACTTCTGTCCTTTCAGGCAAGATTACCTTCCCGCCGCGCGCCTCTATCACTGCTCTCGCGTTCTCTAACTCGTCATCCTTTGTTATGGCCCTTTTTATGAAAACGCCGTCATCGGTTATTCTGCCTATATACTCTGAAGATAGCTTCTTCTTGCCCTTCGCATTGTCCTTCGAGATCAGGTCTTTGTATACGTAGTATCCGCCATGGATCTTCCTCAGTATTATGTATGGCGGAGGCGGCGAGTCTGCCCTCAGCTTTTCAAGAGCCGCAGCAACTTTTCCCGGAAGGTTCGGCATAGTTAATATTTATAATGTTATTATATTTAAATATAATGTTGCAGAACTATCACTGCAACATTAGTAATATAGATGGAATATAAATTAGGGCCCTGGCTATTTCTCAGCTTACGACGGAAGAGGACAACAAATCCTGGCTACCTATATATACGGGCTAATCCATAATATACTTCGGATGTGGTTGCGGATGACAATGCTCATAACCCCAATAATCTCTTTCTTTGAACCCACCGTCCGCTCCATATCCACCCGGCGTGCGTTACCCGCACGCGCGCATTATACTTGTTGGAAGTGCAGCGGAAACTACGAAGTTCCTGCTGATTTTCTCTGGCATATAAGGTACTGCAACGGCGAGTGATCCTCGCCGCACTATGAAATACTACAGGGTGGAGAGATGAATGGGAAGAATATACGAAAGGTTAGCCATGGCTGTCACTACTTCTTCGTGAGGCCTGGGAGAAATGAGAACCTGCACAAGGCAGCCGCGAGGCTGATGGGAATAAGGAAGGTGACGGAGGTTGCCATAACAGAAGGCGAGTACGGATTCGTCGTAAAGGCGCACGGAGTCCAGGATGTGGACAGGGCAATCGTAAGGGAGATAGCAAGGGCGGTGGGAGGAAGCTCGAGGAAGGCGGTGTGCCACTGCAGGTACGTAAGGAATTGATGGTTGGTGGTGAGATCATGGATATGCAAATGAAAGGACGAGCAGGCGCCCTGCCCGGATCCCAGGGAAGAGTAAAGGAGCTCGAGGCGCAGCTTGCAAACATACGCAGAAAGCTCATGAGCGTGCCCGAGGCGGACCGGCATTACGGGTACAGGATGCGGATAAGCGTGGGCGAGATACTGGACGACATCCTGAACACGCTGCGGCCTTAGCGCCCAAGCATCACTTGATTTGCCTCCCCGAGTGGCAGTACGCGGAACTGTTCGGGATAAAGCTTAAATAAGATGGCTGAGTATGGGTTGTAGGCGAGAAGAATGAAACCCGAGTTGGAAATCAATGTGTATGGATTTAAGGCAAAGATAACCCGGAGCGAAGGATGGTACGTCGGGGTTATCGAAGACCTGCATGTTGTAGATCAGGGTAAGACTTTGAAGGCCCTTGAGGAACGCCTGAAGGAAGGAGCCGAGCTTGCGCTGGAGGAGATATTCAAAAGCCCTGCCAAAGAAGCAAAGAATTATCCTAAGTCTGTATTGGCAAAACTTGGGATGAGAGCGCATGCCTAGGCTAGTAATAAAGGATACTGCATTGGTGAAGGTACTCACCAAGCATTACGGCTTCTATATCTATGGCAGGCACGGGAGCCATGTCAAATTTAGGGACGACAAGGGCCATACCGTCATAGTCTCCATTCATAACGAAGATGTCAAGCAGGGGACACTGAATGCAATCCTTAGGCAGTCGGGATTAGAGAAGTCAGACATACTAAAGTACGTGTGAACCTATTTCTGCTACTGCCCCTTGCCCACCGAGAGCCTTACCCCGTCGTCAGGATCCCTCGTTATCGTTATGTCAAGCTGCTCGCTGCCGAGCATGTGCCTCAGCTCCTCATAGGTGTAAGAGCCGATGTCATCGTTTCTCTTGTTCTTAAGTATCTCCGCCCTCCTCTCAATGAGCGCGCCCTTCTGGATAGGCGAGTACTTGAGCACGAGCATGGGCTTCTCCGCCCCGTAGATATCCTCTATCCCGAGCTCTATCGGCTTGTAGCCCTCGCTCTGATAGATGAACGGAAGCACTGCACGGAACTCGGTGGTTATTCCAGACACGGCCGCATCCACAGCCGCTTTGTCACCGGCAACAACGAAGTCGTCCCCATTCAGGAATCCTACGAATACATTGGTCTTGCTCTCCCTCACCTTGTCCTGAAGGAGCTGCGAGACCAGCCTCAGTATAGTCATTCCAGAGTCGTTTCCGAACTCCTTCGCGAACTCCGCGAGGCCGTCAACCGCAAGCCTTCCCATCTCATATGAGCTGTTGGGATCCTTGAGCGCCTTCTCTACCTCGTCCGATATCCTAGACTCGTTGGGCAGGTCTATGAGCGGGTCGAACTTCTTGCCCTTCTTCTTCAGGAAGATAGTCACCAGGTTCCTGAGCTCGGCGGGATCGAAAGGCTTCTTGATGTAGTAGTCCGCGCCATACTTTATTCCCTTGAACCTGTTCGACGTGGCATCCATCGCGCTTACTATTATCACTATCGTGTCCTTCAGCGCGCTGTCCTTCTTTATGCCCTGGCAGATCTCCAGGCCATCCATCCCCGGAAGCATCAGGTCGAGTATGACCAGGTCTGGCTTCTCGCCCTTTATCCTCCCGAGGGCCTCCCCTCCGTCGTATATCTGCCTGGTCTCGAATCCCTTGCCCACAGAGAGCATCATGAGCTTGTTGATGTTTTTGTCGTCCTCGACGATCATTATCCTCCTCAGAGGGGGTTCGTCCTGGAGTATGTAGTACGTCAGTATGCCTCCGCTGCTCCTCGACGCGATCGCGTTAGCTATCTCGAGTTCGTGGAGCGCCTTCTTCAGCGTCTGCTCGTCAACACTCGAGGCGGCCGCAAAGCCCATAATCTCGTTGTACGTCACCTGCTGCTTGTCGTTGATAACGGAGATTATGTCCGCCTTGATGTTCTCAATGCTTTCCATGAAGATCGCCAGAATCGTATACTCGCGAAAGGTATAATATCCTAACCTCATCGGCGAAGGCATTCAAATCAAAGAAAGTGCACGTCCGGCCGTTAATGCCTGCAGTATGGTGTCTGTTTCGAAAAAAATAAAAGTTTATATTTAAATGTTTCGATTATACTAGAAACATATAAATATAAGAAGATTCAAGGTAGAAACATGAAGAAGCAGGAGACGGTGTACAGGGAGATCGGATGCACTTATATCGAAGGGAGGAGGAAGTTCACGCAGCTGGAGCTCTCCAGGTCGCTCGGCCTCTCGCTCAGTACAGTCAACAATGCGGTCTCGAACCTCGAGGCCATAAACGCGGTTAGCGTAAGCCTGCGCTCGTTCGAGGTGACTTCCCTGCCGCGCCTTCTGCTCTACTGGGCAACGAAGAGGAAGATCGAGAGTGACGTGCTCTACCGGACAAGGGCGGAAGAGCCTGTCAGGGAGATAGAGCGCAACATGCCTAATGAGGCGGCATTCACCTGCTATACCGCGTACAAACTAACGTTCAATGACGCGCCTGCAGACTACAGCGAGGTCTATGCATATGCCACAGCAGAAGGGACAAAAGAGATTATAAGAAGATTCAGGCAAAAGGCCGGTCCTCCAAACCTGGTCGTGCTCAAACCGGATGAGAGGCTCAACATGGAGATTGCGGCCGGCAAACTAAAGCACTCCTCAGTCTGTACGGCTCAGATGTTCGTGGACCTGTGGAACCTCAAGGAGTGGTACGCCAGGGACTTCGTCGCGGCCCTGGAGAAGAGGCTGGGAATATGACCGAGTTCTGGAACAGCGAGATCACGCGTGCAAGTTGGGAGAAGCTTCAGGAGCTCAACAAGGAGTTCGAGTTCACTCTCATCGGAGGGTGGGCCGTCTACTTATACACAAAACTCCAAAAGTCCAAAGACATAGACGTAGTGGTCGACTATCCCGTGCTCAGGCACCTAGAGGGAATGTACAGGCTGGACAAGAACGAGAGGTTGCACAAGTACGAGGTAAAACTCGATCTCTTCGACATCGACATCTACCTGCCAGGCTACTCAAGGCTGACACTGCCCGCAAAGGATCTCATCGGAAGGTATGCAACGCATATCGAAGGATTCAAGGTTCCCACGGCAGAGGCACTCCTTCTCCTCAAGCTCGGCGCAGCAGCCGACAGGCTTCCAAGCCATAAGGGCGCCAAGGATGCGATAGACCTCCTGGGACTTCTCTTCTACTCAGGCGCCGACGTGGAAAAGCTGAAGGAAATTGCAGCGGAGCACGGCCTCGTCGGCCATGTCAGGTTGCTCGGAAAGATCCTGGACGAATTCAGAGTGGAGAACCTGAAGTACCTGAACCTCAACCAGGCGAGCTTCTCGAAGCTCAGGAGAAAGTATGCCGAGATAATCAGGAAGAGCCTGTAGACGCAGCCGGATAGAAATGCCTAAACCCCCCCCTAAACCCCTTTAGTAATAACATAGTTATTACGAAATACTTTTTATTACGAAATACTTTTACCGAGAACTTTTCGACTAGACAATAAAGTGGTCACAATGCAAGGCATGGGTAATGGCAACAATGGACTTCTGGAGCGAGAAGCGCTCTGGCGCCAGAATGATAAAGTTCATACCCCTGTGCTATTTTTGAGTTCCGGTCACGTGTACGGCAAGGCAGTTAGGCAATCCGGACACATCAGGGTATAAATAACTGTACGGACATCACTAAACCATGAAGAGGCAGAGGCCTGTGGCTCCGAAAGGCAGAAGGAGTGCACGGATCCAGGCCGCAATGGAGTTCCTGATGACCTACGGATGGGCTATCCTCATAATATCTGTTGCCCTGATAGCGCTGTACGAACTTCATATCTTCTCTCCTTCGCCAAACTCCCAGTGCCTCCTGGCCGCCGGATTCAGCTGCCTCAACCTTGTCATGTCCACTAACGGGCTGCTCACCATATCGGCACAGCAGACTCTTCAGTCACCGATAAACATAACCGCATACGGGTGCAACAGCAATACAACACTCTCCCCTGTCTTCATGACCAACCTGCAGCCATCCCAGCAGATCAGCGTTCCAATAGGTGGCAACTTTACGGTATCGATGCACTGCTTCAAGAACGGCCAGCCCTACTCGGGGAGCCTCGGCAGCGACTACGTCGGGTACGTGATACTGAACTACACGCCGCAGTACGTGGGACTGCCGCACACGATGTACGGGAGCATAGTGGGCAAGGCATCGCTGAGCGGCACCCCATACACATCGAGCCCGACAACAGCAACGACGTCGACAACTTCCTCAACCACCTCATC
>JAJYXH010000018.1 GCA_021791075.1 Microcaldota archaeon | reverse complement strand
GAAGTCACGCTCAGGGAGACATGGCCTCTGCGGTGCAACAGGCATCGAAAAGCCGCATCGAAGAACTGAGAACATACCCTGCAAATGCAGGGGAAGCCAACGACCTTTAGTCGTTGGAGGGTGTCACAAATAAAGTTCGATTCCTGCCATCTTGCAGAAAATGTTTATAAACTGCTAAATCCAACTCTGATCGATTCTAATGGCAAATTTATTTAGGCCACGCCGGTTGCCAAACGGCTCCAACGTCATCGACGCAAGATTACAGCTCCAAGGCGACGAGATTGAGAAGTCAGGGGCACCGCGCAAGATCGGCAAGGCTCTCGCCGTTACTGGGGTCTCCCTAGCAATAGGGATCTCCACGGTCACTGCACTCTTTGAAACGTCAAGGCGTGAGGCACCGCAGTTGCAGAACCAGATTCACTCGGTCCACAGGCCAACCGCAGAGAGTACAACAGGCAACAATGTTCTCCAGTCAACCACCACATTGCCAAATCAGCAGCAACTGCTCGTCACTACCACGACGCAACTCCCCCAGACCATAACGCAGAGCGAGGTTGCGCAGGCTGACCAGGAACTGAGGCAGGCAAATGCCAGCATATCCCAGATCCAGCAGAGCCTCAGGAAGCCGCTAGGCCAGGTAAGCCAGGCGGCGCAGTCGATCAGCAAGCTCGAGAGGAAACTTCCGCAGACGAAGAGCGAGCTGGAGAACGAGCTCAGGGACATAGCCATGGTGGTCGGCGCGCTCTTTGTCCTTGACATAGCGTCACGCATCTACTCCTCTTCAAGGTCCAACAGAAGGATAGACGGACGATTTGCATCACTCGAAAAACGCCTTGGAAACGAAGACGAACAGGCATTCCCCGATGACACATCCTAAGGGTCACAAATTCTAATTCAGAACTCTTGAGAAAAGCCTGCTCAATATCTCAGTGACCTTACTCCTGCTGTCCCTGGAGATGCATCTCGTCGATCTCCTCGACTCTTATGACCTCGTCGCGGCTGAGGCTGTGGTCCTTTACGAATCCTGCCAGAGCCATCTCCAACCCGTGCATCTCGTGCTCGTAGATCTTCACGAACTCGACGTTACCCCAACCTCTCCTCTTGTAGGTTATCTTATACCTCTTCCTCCTGCCTCTCCTCCCTGGCATTCAATACGACCTTTCCACATTAAGCCCTCTCAACCCCCCTTAATAACCCTTTTCTACGCTTTCGGGGAGATCGCAATTTTCAGGCCCTTTCGGGAAAACGTTATAAACTCCATCGACGATATTAACACGATCCAATGGATGATTCAAGGCCGTATTCCCTGGAGGAGGGCAAGGAGCTCGTCTGGACAGCCAGGCATATCATCGAGACCATAACCGTCAATCCAAACTTCGAGAAGAGGATAGGGAAGGAGCGGCTCGCCCACCACAAGGGAAGGCATGGCATCTTCGTGACCATAGAGCACTATCCGACAAAGAGCCTGAGGGGCTGCATAGGCTTCACTAAGCCCATAGCCCCAGTCGGCGAACTTCTCGTCGAGGCCGCGATTGCAGCCGCGACCGAGGACCCGCGATTCGTCCCGATCTCCCACGTTGAGCTCGACAGCATAACGATCGAGGCCAGCATACTGACACAGCCGGTTCAGCTCAAGGCAAAGAGCCTCGCTGCTCTCCCCAAGCAGATAAAGATCGGCAGGGACGGGCTCATAGCAACATACGGATATAAGAGCGGTCTGCTTCTCCCGATAGTTGCGATTGAGGAGCACTGGACCGCAACTACATTCCTCGACAACGTCTGCATCAAGGCCGGCCTTGCCGGGGATGCATGGAAGACGCAGAACGTCTCGCTCTCCAAGTTCTCCACGCAGGTCTTCAGGGAGAGGGAGCCGAGGGGAGAGATAGAGGAAGTGGTCCTCAAATAATCTGTTGTCAAGCAAAAGCACATATATGTATCAATTGATATATTTATCAGGCGACACATTGAGGAAACAGCTTATCAAATTCAAGCCACGGAAACTGGATAGACTGCCTAGGCTTGACACGATACTTATGGTTGAAAAGGCACTATACAAATACAAGAGCGATAAGACTATCACACAGATATGGCTCCTTCTTCCAAAGAAAGTTATGTGGACTACGTATATCACGATTCTTGATTATCTGGAGTACTCGGGCAAGATAATAATGGAGGACGATAAGACAGTCACGTGGATCTGGGATCCAAGGCTTCATGAACATATAAAGAAGCATGGCGTGATTCTGAGTGGCTAAGCAGAACTAACTTGTCTCGATGATCTGATGCAAATAATCATGCTCATAGACATGGACTACTTCTTCGTCGCATGCGAGGAACTCCGACATCCCGAGGTCAAGGACAAACCTACCATCGTCGGATTCGACCCCAAGCATGGCGAGGGCCGCGGAGTTGTGATGACCTGCAACTATCTAGCGAGGAAGTTTGGGATAAAGAGCGGTATGCCGATCTCGCAGGCATACAGGCTCAAGCCAGATGCCGTTTATCTCCCTCTGGACTACGACTTTTACGAGGAGAAGTCGAGGGAGGTGATGAAGGTGGTGAAGGCTTTTGCGGACAGGTTCGAGCAGGTCAGCGTGGACGAGGCATTCATCGACGTCTCCAAGAAGGCGAAGGGATACGATGAAGCCATAGGTTATGCCAAGACGATAAAGGACGAGGTAAAGGAGAAGACAGGCCTTCCGTGCTCCATAGGAATAAGCACGAACAAGCTGATGGCGAAGATGGCATGCGAGGCAGGCAAGCCTGACGGAGTAAAGTTGGTGAAGGAGGAAGAGGCAAAGGAGTTCCTCAAGTCGAAGGAGCTCGACGACCTCTACGGCATAGGAAAGAAGACGAAGGAGAAGTTAGAGGCGATGGGATACAGGACGGTAGGCGATCTCGCAAAGGCAAACACGATGGAGCTTATGGAGAAGTTCGGCTCCTTCGGCGTGGAGATCCGGAAGTACGCGAACGGGATGGACGAGAGCAAGGTCGAGGAGAACTACGAGGTCAAGTCAATAGGCAGAGAGACAACTTTTGAGAAGGATACTACTGACACGCAAACGATAATCAATGCGATAAAGAGACTCTCCGCAGAGGTCATCGACGAGGTTAAGAGTGCCGGCCTGACATTCAAGGTTGTCACGGTCAAGCTGCGTTATGGCGACTTCACCGAGCGCCTTAAGAGCAGGAGCATAAGGCGATCCGACGACCCTGACGACCTTATCTCGAATTCGGTAGATCTATACCTGAGATACTCAAATAAGGCAAAGCTGATGAGGAAGATAGGGGTAAGGGTATCAGACCTGACCAAGGCGCGTGGCCAGAAAAAGATCGGCGAGTTCACCCGATGATCTCAGGCCCTGAATCTTGACAGGAGAAGAGAATTCGACACCACCGTCACGGAGCTGAATGCCATGGCAAAGGCCGCCAGAAGCGGAAGGAAACTGTACACGCTTATCGTAAAGAACGGTATAAGTGCTCCGGCGGCTATGGGGATCAGAATCGTGTTGTAGGCGAACGCCCAGAACAGGTTCTGCCTTATTTTCGTCATCGTCTTCTTTCCTAGGGTGAGGGCCACGAACGCATCATAGATCCTATTTCTTATCAGAACTATGCCGCCCGCCTGTATCGCGACGTCGGTTCCAGCTCCGATCGCTATGCCGACATCCGCCTTGGTTAGCGCAGGAGCATCGTTTATTCCATCACCGACCATCGCGACAATCCTGCCCCCCCTCTGCAGCTCTCCTATCTTCTCCATCTTATCCTTTGGTTTGGCCTGCGGAATCACGTTCTTTATCCCAAGCTGCTTTGCAATCGCATTTGCAACCCCCTCATTGTCGCCGGTTACCAGCCAGAGGTCGTATCCGTTATCCGTGAACGCATCGATCGCCTTCTGGCTGTCTTCCTTTAGGACATCGGCAATCGATACGAGCCCGATGATCTTACCATCAACTCCGACCATGAGCGTGGTCTTGCCTTCCAATTCAAGTGCCCTCAGCCGATTTTCAATCGCGTCTGTCTGGTCCCTGCCGAAGAGGTCTCTATTGCCTACCACGATCCTCCTCCCCTGACCGTCGAGTGCAGTTACCCCGCTGCCTGGCCTGTAGGAGAACTGCATCGGAAATCCTGTCTTGATTGACATCGACGATGCCTTGCCGATTATGGCCTTTCCTATCACATGTTCCGAATTCGTCTCTGCTGTCGCTGCAAATCCCAGAATCTCCTTCTCGTTGTGGCCGGGAAGAGCAACTATGTCTGTGACCTCCGGCCTTCCCTTTGTCAGCGTGCCTGTCTTGTCCAGCACTACTGTGTTCACCATGCTGGCTTTCTGGAGGCTCTCGCCGCTCTTTACCAGTATGCCGTCCTTTGCCGCCCTGCCTGATGATACAAGGAGCGCTGCCGGCGTCGCTATGCCCAGGGCGCATGGACAAGCTATGATCAAGACGCTTACGAATATTAACATCGCGACGTTAGGGCTGACTCCACCGACAAAGTGCCACAGCAACGCCGAGAGTATCCCCACAAGCACGACCAAGGGCACGAAGTACGACGATATCCTGTCAGCGAGTTTCTGTATCGGCACCTTGCTCGAGGCTGCATCCTGCACGATCTTTATTATCTGGGCAAGTGCCGTATCCTCACCGATCTTCGTCGCCTTTATCTTCAGCGGGCTTGTCGCGTTTATCGTCCCGCCTATCACCGCGTCACCGGCCCTCTTGGTTACGGGCATGCTCTCCCCAGTTATCATTGACTCGTCCACTGAGCTATCGCCATCGGTGACAATCGAGTCCGTAGTTATCTTCTCTCCGGGTTTCACAAGTAGCCGGTCACCTACCTTGATCTGCTCTATGGGCACGTCAACGACCTCATCCCCGTTCATCATGTGCGCAATCTTCGGCTGCAGGGCTATGAGCGAAGCGATCGCATCCGAGGCCCGCGACTCCGCAAGCCTCTGCATGTAAGTTCCCGTGAGAATCAACGATATTATGATCGTCGAAGTGTCGAAGTATATCCCTCCCGCGGGAAATATCGATGGGAAGAGCGTGACCACCGCGCTGTACGCCCACGCCGCGCTCGTGCCGATGGCTATCAGCGTGTCCATGTTTGCTGATTTATTCCTTATCGCATCGAGAGTTCCCTCGTAGAATCTCTGCCCGGCATAGAACTGAACTACGCTTGCAAGGGCGAGCATCACATAGTTCCCATATCCGAGATGAACGGCGTAGGTGAGCAGCGAGACTATTACGGTAAGGGGCCACGAGACCGCAAGCGCAATCCTGAGGTTTCTCATCTCCCTCTCAGGCCTCTCGAACTGTATCTTACAGTTGGTGCTGCAGAAATAGTACTTCCTGCCCTGGCTCTTGCTTGTCAGCTCTGAGTGCTTCTCGTCAACATACATTCCACATACGGGGTCAGTGGCCATTCACTCATCATTTGAGCCTTAGTGCCCAGTTGTATATAATAGCCAACAATGCACCGGCAATTGCTCCAAGTAAGACGTCCAACAATACGGATAGCGGACTGTAGTTGTGAAATATGTCCATCATATACGTGCCCGCGACTGTGTTTGACGATCCGTAACCCATCATATAACTGATTACGCCATATCCGGAGAGGCTGTACGG
>JAJYXH010000011.1 GCA_021791075.1 Microcaldota archaeon | reverse complement strand
CGCTACCGCGTAGGGGGATATGACGAATACGTATAGAAGGATGAGCACAACCGCTATTATCAGTATGGCCCATCCGTACGTGGTCAGGTACTCTATCGCAGCCTGGCCCAGGCTCTTCTCCTTCATCTTCCCCTTAATCTTCTTGCCCTCTTTCGTGGCAATCTCGGACATATCTCCCATCGAATCAGAGTCAGACACTATCTAAGATATGATAGCGAAAATTTAAAAGACTATCACTTCCACAAAAACGAAACTAGGAACTTGACAAATAGTCATAAAGCGAATATAGGTATGTTGAATAACGAAATCATGAAAACGCCTTGATGACGAAAATATCTTGGAGTCTCCATTGATATGAAATAAAAACAGGCCTGTTGAGTTCAAATGTCAAGTTCCTACAAAAACGAAACAGTTCTGACCTCTTCTATATTAGCAATAGTCAAGCTTTAGAGCAGTAGGACAGTTCTATGGACTGTAAATATGTGCATCGGTCATTCTTTTCATCTAGGAACAGCACCATCTGCGCAGAGTCGCTGTCTCCGCATCCCTCCAGCACGCAGTCATGCAGCTCCCAACCCCCTACTCATTTATACATAAAGCGGAATTATGGCGGAGAGCAGTATCGCTATCAGCGCGAGTGCCATCGCCTGGAGCGAGAGATCGCGTGCGCAGTCGTAGAACATCTGACCACTCCTGTAAAGGTATGCGATGCTGAGATATACGAGGATTATGTCCACCGAGGCGAGCACTATTATTCCGTAGAGCAGGTTGGACGCAAATGGCTGGACAAAGACGAAGAGGTAGAAGCTTATCGCTATCGCAGCCGAGTAGAGAACCAGCGCAAGCGCCGCCGAGGCTGCCACGCCGATGACCTTCGGAAAAGAGACGACGTTGCGCACCTTCCCATCGCCCTTCATGTCACGTATGGTGCCGTGTATCTCGCGCGCCAGCCCGGCGAGGAAGATCATCACCGCGACGAGGAGTATGCCCGGAACCATCACGTTTGCAACCACATAATCGCCGAATATGAACGGTATTGCCATCGAGAACGCTATGTAAGCGTTGCCCCAGAAGAGCATCTCCTTGAGCCTGTAGCTGTAGAGAAGCGCCAATGCGCCAAATATCACCGCAATGTAAAATGCGTAAGTGTTGATGAAGGCGCTTGCCCCGATTCCCACCACCAGGCATATGGCCGTGATGTAGAGCGCCTCTGCCTTTGTGAGCTCTCCCGTAACGAGCGGCCTCTTCTTCCTGTTAGCCCTGTCGACCTTCACGTCAAAGTAGTCGTTTATCGCGAAGGCTGCCATGCTGATGAAGATTGGTGTCACGAGGCTCAGGATGAAGATCGGAAACGAGGGTATGCCGTACGCTATCAGCTCCGCAGCAACGACCGCTATCACGAGCATTATACTGTGCTCTATCCTGGTGAGCCTTAATATACTTGCAAGCTTCGACATGGCAACTAATACCTTCTGTTAGAATAAGTTTATAAAAGAGAGATAAGAAGAAGTTAGGTGGATCATATGCGCAAGTTAGCCGGTATCGCACTCACCGCCTTGAAGTCGAACTTTACCAAGCTCGGCAGGCCATACAAGCTCAACTTTGCAATAACCTACTCCTGTCAGTCAAAGTGCATCACCTGTAACATATGGAAGATAAGACCTACGGGTGAGTTGACTACCGAGGAGATAAGGGAGTTCGCAAAGAAGAACAACTATTTCAAGTGGGTAGGCATTACCGGAGGGGAACCGTTCCTCAGGGGCGACATAGTCGAGATCGTGAGGGCATTCAGGGAGAACTGCAAGGGCCTCTATATGCTCACCATGCCAACCAACTCCCTGTGCAATCCATCTTCCGTAGAATCCAGAATGCTACAGATAATGCAGTTCGGCATACCGCGGGTCGTCATAACCGTCAGCCTCGATGGCTATAGAGAACTGCACGACAAGATAAGGGGGGTTACGGGGAACTTCGACAGGGCGATGCACATATATGGAATGCTAAAAGGGATGAAGAAGGAATATCCTGGCCTCGACGCAGTTTTCGGATACACACTGAGCAAGTTCAACAAGGGCCAGTTCGAGCAGACCTACGTAGAGGTGAAGAAGATATTCCCAGAAGTGACGTACAACGACTTCCACATCAACCTTGCGCAGACGTCAGAGAACTACTATGCGAATTCGGGAGACGATATAAGGGCTGGCAGCGGGGTTGCAGCAGAGCTGCAAAAGATATCTGCCGGAAGGAGGAGAACGCTCGATCCTATGTATCTTGTCGAGAACAGCTTCCTGAAGAACCTCGCTAAGTTCGCGGAGACGGGAGAGAGCCCGATAAGGTGCAGGAGCCTCGACGCATCTGTATTCGTCGATGGGTGGGGGAACGTCTATCCGTCAATCATGTGGAACCATAAGATAGGCAACATAAGGGACGCTGGATACGACCTTGTGCCACTCCTCGGCAACGGCGAGGCCAGGAAGGTGAGGGAAGAGATCTTGGCAGGCAGGGAGCCTGCCCAGTGGACCTCGTGCGAATCATACCAGATACTGCTTGGTAGAATTAAGGATCTTGTCTAGTGACTCTTTGCCCCGCAAAAAATCTAAAAACAGGGTTCTGGTCTACTCTTTATTACTACTCATTATCACGTACGCTGTCGCCTTCTCCATCACCTTTGCCATAGGGCCGTCGCACATGGGTGATGATATTGCATACTCGTTTCTGGCACACTATGCTGCAATAGGAACATTCCAGGAGAGTGCAGGCAATATACTTACCGTAAGGCCGCTCCAGATCTTCCCAATCGGATTTTTCTACGCCGTCTTCGGTGCGGGAACCCTGACGAGCGCTGCATGGGACATCATATCGCTCGGTCTCTCCATACTCCTGGTATTCCTGATAGGCAGGGAGCTCTATAACAATTATGTGGGGCTTCTTGCTGCGCTGCTTCTCGCCTTCTTTCCGATGGTTGCTGTGTACTCGCTGACAATGAGCGACAACATACCTATGATGTTCTTCGTAAATCTTGCCGTCTTCTGCCTTATAAAAGCGATAAGGAAGAGGAGCTCAAAGCTATGGTACTTTATTGCAGGGGCAGCTATCGCGCTGCCGCCGTTCACAATTCCGGAAGGCTTCATACTATGGGTAATAGTGGGGCTATATCTGCTGATAGAGATCATAAGAAGAAAACTTGCCGTAAATATGACCACAATTACATATCTGTACGGATTCGCCGTGATGATGGGACTGATGCTGTTGCTTAATTATGTAAACTCCGGAGATCCTCTGATTACATTTACGGCCAACATCGCATACTATGGGCAGACGTCGAGACCTGACCTGATCCCGCTTCCGATAAATACGGCCCTCGCCTTCTACCCTAACATCATGTTCCCATACCATATCCTCGGAAACCTGCTTAATCCGGTAGATATAGTGAATTCATACAGTGGGAATATGGATCTCTCCGGCTTCTACTTCTATGCTCTTATCATAGCTGCAGCCTACCTCCTCTTCTTAAGGGATAAGAGACTATACCTTCCCCTATTCTGGATGGTAGTCGGAGTACTCTATCTCGAATTTGGGCCACAACACATTAACCTGAGCCCATTCACGTACGTGCTCTCTCACAGGCTGGACAGGTACCTTACACTGGTTGCGGCCCCCCTCGCTATAATAATTGCAGCCGCACTTGAAGAGGCCATAAAGAAGTCTAAGAAGAAGTGGAAGCTGGTCAAAATCTGGCTGTCTTCAGCCTCTATCGTCTTCCTGATGCTTACTTCAATACCAATAATACTCTTGGTTCAGGGAACCGCGCATGCGACACAGTACACCGAGCTGCAAGCGGCGGGATATCTCAATTCGCTACCAAATAGCACCATGGTCTATCTCGACTCTGGGCTTGGTGATCTTGTGGTCTACATGCATTTCGACAATATGAGCAGGTTCAAAATTGATTACGGGGGACTGAGCAGCTGCACGCAGGTGCCCTCCAACTCCTTTGTCCTGGTTCCAAGGTACTTTCAACAGGGCTTTCTCACATTTGCGAACACAGTTCCGCAGTGCACCTATTGGAAGCTTGTTATGGCGCCACAGATAAGCAGCTTCCCTGCCAAAGAGCAGGGCCCTGCGAAGTTTGCGCTCTCCAACCTCTATTATGTCACGGCAAATTCGATTGCCAACCAAACTACGCGATAGGGTCAGACACCTACCTTTCTCACATGCGAGAGCATCGCGAAGATCTCGACTACCACGATAAGGATTATGGTCTGCGGTATTATCATGTTGCTTATCAGGAAGCTAACCGTGAACTGCAGGTGCGGAATGACGAAGATGAGTATCTCATAGATCACCACTATTGCTATGATGTAGACTATAGCAGCGTAAATCCCATTGAGAATGCCGCCCTTCACAGAATTCATGAGGGTTATGGACTGCCTTCCCACTTCGGCACCTATCACCGCACCTATTATCAGCGGGAGTATCAGCGACCCGCTGCTGAAAAGAAAGAAGGTCGATACCTCGCTGGCAAAGCTGTAGAACGCGCTTCCAATAGGAAAGAGCCTCGAGTCTATGAGCAGTATCCGGAGTATCATGGCCAGCACGAGGACCATCACCCAGAAGAAGAGCGGATCAGCGATCTTCACGACAGTGCCAGTCTTATTTGACTGCCTGGCTGGCTTGCCCTTTGTGACAGGCTCCTCCTCTTCCTCTTCTTCGTCCTCCTCTTCAGTATCCTCTTTCTCGTCTTCCTCCTGCTTCTCTTCCGCCTTCTTCGCTGCCATGCCCTTATCATCTCGTATCATATTTATATAGTTTTAGACAGCGAAGGATTATTGATTGCATGCAGAAGGATTTCGATAAGATAGGCAGAACCATAGACTCCCACAGGGCAGAGATGATAAAGACGATGGCAGGGATGATAGAGATCAAGGCTGTCTCGCCGATAAGTGGTGGAGACGGTGAAGGCAAGAGGGCCGACTTCCTTGAGAATATACTGAGAGGCTGGGGGCTGAAGGTCTACAGGTACGAGTACAAGGACCAGACATCGACTCCCAGGCCAAGCCTCGTCACAATGATAGGCAACAAGAAGCGGACGATCTGGCTTGTCGCTCACACCGATACCGTTGCGGAGGGCGACAGGGCGCTCTGGAAGACCGATCCCTACAAGGCGCACATAGAGGGTGACAAGATCTACGGAAGAGGGACGGTTGATGACGGGCAGGCGGTCATAGCGTGCATGTACGCGCTGAAGGTGCTCAAGGACTCCGGTGCTGACCTAAAGTACAACTGCGGACTTGTGCTTGCTGCAGACGAGGAGGAGGGAAGCCCGTACGGCATGCAGCAGCTCATGAAGGAGGGAATATTTGCAAAGGACGACATGTTCTTAGTCCCGGATTTTGGCTCTGAGAACGGGGATGTGATAGAGATAGGCGAAAAAGGGCTCCTCTGGATGAAGATAACGATAACGGGAAAGCAGGTTCATGCAAGCACTCCTGCGCAGGGAGTGAACGCATTCAGGTACATGGCAAGGTTCGCGCTAGCTGTCGACAAGGAGCTCCATAAAAAGTACACGAAGACCAACAAGCTCTTCGATCCTGGGTACTCGACGTTCGAGATGACTAAGCACGAGAAGAACGTTGACAGCACGAACATAATACCCGGAAGGGAGGTCTTCTACTTTGACTGCAGAATTCTTCCTGATTATGCGCTTGATGAAGTAATGAATGATATAAAGATGATAGCAGCACGCGAGGAGTTCAAACAGGTCAAGATAGAGATAGAGCCTGTCACATGGGAGGATCCGCCGCAGCCGACCGGAAAGGA
>JAJYXH010000037.1 GCA_021791075.1 Microcaldota archaeon | reverse complement strand
CAGGTAAAGGCTACAAGGTTGTCGCAATAGACACCGCAGACCTCGATACCGCGTCACTATCGAAAATGGGGATAAAGAGCGTTAAGGCCGGATCAAAGCTGAAAAACCTTGGCAAGATTATTTCCGGCTCAGACGTAGTACACCTAAAGGCGGATTCTGCCGAGGCTTTAATCGCACTTCGCGGCATGAAGGCCGACCTCCTTGCCGACGACATGAACATGGATTGCGTTTCCTCGATAAAGGAGGCACTAAAGTACAAAAAGTTTCTAAGGAAGGGCGGTGTACTGCTCATGACAATAAAGTGCGTCACGCGCAACGCCCCCCGATATATCAAGGAGGCCAGAAAACTGCTCGCGCATTCATTCGAGATAAAGGGGATAAAGGTGCTTCCCAGCAACAGGCAGGAGATGACGCTCTGTGCGGTATACAAGGGAAGATGGCGTAAGGATAATCAGTAGTGGTGTGCCGTAGCCCCCCTTCTGTTTTAGATGGCATTCGACTAAGCGGCGTTTAAGCGTGACGCAATCAACAATCCTTATAAGCTTTATCACTCCAATATAACTATATAGTTATGTCACGATGATGATATGAAGGAACTCACACTTTATGGGATACGCGATGCTGCCATACAGTCCGGCAGGGCGGTGTACTCGGTTCAGCAGCTCTCCAACCTCATCGGGAAGTCAAGGTCCGTTGCCGCAGTATACCTCTCCAGGCTGGTCGGGAAGGGCCTTGCCAGGAGGCTGATAAAGGGCAGAATCTCCTTTGTCTACGACGATCTTGTCATTGCTACGCAGCTGGTGGAGCCTTCCTACGTCTCCCTCAACTCGGCCCTGCTCTTTCATGGCATCATCACGCAGGTTCAGAGGAATGTCGAATCGGTCACCCCCAGGAATACGCTGAGCTACAGGAACCTTGGACTGGCGTACCACAAGATACCAGGCCATCTCTTCTTCGGGTACAAGAGTCATCAGAGGGGCGGAAGCTACGCTTTTATCGCAGAGCCTGAGAAGGCGCTGATTGACGGCATCTATCTGAATCTGTACTCGAAGAAGGACTTGGAAGAGCACATGGCAAGCCTTGACAGGGCGAGGCTGAAGGAACTCGCTGTCAGATTTACTGGAAGGGGAAGCAGATCGCTTGAAAGGATGATCAAGTGATAGACAAGGCGCAGCTGATAGAGATATCGAAGCTTATGGGCGTGAGGCCGTGGCAGCAGGAGAAGCACTACATCCAGCACCTCATACTGAACATCCTTTCCGAGGAGCCGCTGGTGTTCAAGGGTGGCACGTACCTCTGGCTCTTTCACGGTCTCAACAGGTTCTCCGAGGACCTTGACTTCACTGCGTCGGACAGGCTGAGGGAAGGGCTCGGCAGGAAGGTCTCAAACAGCCTCGAGTTATTTGGTGTGGGAAGTCAGCTCAAGGTGATCTCAGACAATCAGGTCTCGTATGCCTTCAGGATAAATGCAAAAGGGCCCTTAAACACCACTGACAAAGACCTGTGCAGGGTCTATGTCGAGATAAGCAGGAGAGAATTGGTGCTGAAGAAGCCTATGCCGCAGCGTCTCGACTATCCGGCGTACTCGCTGCCCGTAAAGAACATGGCCGGAATGGATCTTGAGGAGGCGGCCGCAGAGAAGGTGAGGGCCATACTTACAAGGAAGAAGGCGAGGGATATCTTCGACCTTCACTATCTCGTTACGAAAAAGGGCATCTCTTTCAACGAAAGCCTGGCAAACAAGAAACTCGAGTATTACAAGATGACAGTGGATAAAGAGTTATTCAGGGCGAAGGTAGACGAAAAAGAGGCCTTCTACCAGAGCGAACTCAGGAATGAGGTTTTCGGAGACCTTCCTGCATATGCCGGCGTGAAGAAGCGTCTCAGCGAGTGGATAAGCAGTGGTGTGCCGTAGCCCCCCTTCTGTTTTAGATGGCATTCGACTAAGCGGCGTTTAAGCCTTGCATGCTCATCCGTGTGCGCATCGGCGCGTTTCATCCGCACCGGCACGCTCGTAGCGTCATCGCTTATGTGCCGCAGCGGTCTCGTTTCTGTTCCGAATCAGGCCTTGGGCCAGTCACACGTCTGCATGGGGAGAGCTTCCTCAGTCATCTCTGACCGTGAGCCATCCGCACACCACTGATATGATATGGAATAACCCCTATATAAAGGCTGGCGCCGGCGGGGTACTCAAGAGTGGCGCCGATCAAGGGGGAGGAGGCGGCGTGGCACCGGAGTTGGAGTTGTTGAATATCGATCCGGTCTCACCGTTTGATGCTGTGGTTGTTGCCACGGTCGTCGGTATCGTTGCCGGTGAGGTTGTTGCTTGAGCTACGGTGCTGGCAGGCGCCACCGTTGTGGTTGTGGCCTGCTTGCCTGGCGATGATATAAGTAAGTATGTCAGTACGGCTATCACTATGGCCAGGACCACGACTATTCCATACAACATCATCTTGTTATCCATATTACCCTCTTTTTATAATCAGTTTACGGCGGTGGCGGAGGCCCGCTCACCCCAAGTGCGCATCCCGATGAGACTTTGACGAAGTATCCGGAGTTGGTGGCTATCTGCGAGGCGTTGTAATATTGGTTTGTACCAGTGTCAAAACCCAGCGGCCCATTCACAACATTGCAGCTTCCGAGTATGCTGGTGAACGATGTGGAGTAGTTTAGCGCCCCTATCAGATTCCATCCGGCGCTTAGATAAGGGAGCTTGCTGACTGTCAGCGGCTGCCCGCTGAAGGTCAGCGTGCATGGAGTGCCAGCCTGCACCCAGTAACCGAATCCCCCGTGAATCTTAGTGGCCATGGAGTAAGTGCCGTTGGTAAACTGCCAGATCGGGCTGAGCAGGCTTCCTGAAGGGCACGTATTGCTGATTACGGTCGTGTTCGTCAAAGGAACCGAGAAGAGGTTCCATCCTCTTGAGAGCGCCACCGTTGCCGTGACCGGTGAGAATGTCGATGAGAAAGACCCGTAAACAGTATATGTAGGGAAGGATGGACTGGCACTGCACACGACCTGAGTGCTTGCCGTGTTTCCATACCCAGAAGCAAACGTGCAGCCGCTCGGCAGCAGCCATGAAGCGAAGGCAAATCCCGAAGGCGGGCTTATGGATATGGCAACACCCTGTCCCGCAAACCCGCACTCATAATCGGCCGGGTATATCACGGCCCCGGCCCTCGTAGAATAGAGTGCCGCTCTTACGCAGAACTCCGGCTGGCTTGTGGAATAGAACTGTGCAGAGGCCGTGTACTTGGGTGTATAGCCGCTCGGCCCTGCAGTGCATGTAACGTAAGTGCTCGGGCTGTTGCCCCATCCGTTGACGTATGAGCATCCGCTCGGCAGCCTCCATCCGTAGAAGCTCGAGCCCTTTCCCGGTGTTGCAGATATGTATGCAGACTGTCCGGAACTCGCGCAGTTATAGAACTGCGGATATATCGTCCCGTTGCCCTGGGAGACGGTTGCATTTACGCAGAACGAACTTGACTGGATCGTGGTCGTAGGCGTACTCGTAGTAGTTACCGGGGTGAATCCTACAGCCATTATATACTTTGGATATGGCGATGTACCGGCCGCGCAAGTCACCTGAGTGCTCGCCGAGTTTCCATATCCAGAAGCGTAAGAGCATCCGCTCGGCAGGAACCACGAGCTGAACGTGTATCCAGAAGCTGGGACAGCAGATATCGATACCGAATCTCCGGCCGTCACGCATACGTATGCTGAAGGATATGCCGTGCCCCCCGTGCTGGGCTGGTACAGAGTCGCATTGGCGCAGAACTCTGCCGAGACAGTGGTTGTCGGTACGCTGCTTGTTGTCGATGATGTTGTTGTCAGCGTGCCGAATGATGCATAAACCGTATATTTTGGATACGGCAATGCGCCCGCTGTGCAAGTCACTCTCGTCTTGGCAGTATTGTAGTAACCAGAAGAGAAGTAGCAGTCGTTAGGCAGTGACCATGACTCAAAGCTTGCTCCCGGCGCAGGCATGGCATTTATCACTATGGAGTTTCCGCTGTCGGTACATGTTGACGTTGTCGGAGAGACTGTGCCTGCGGTCACACCAACCGTGCTCGCATTGACGCAGAACTCCTCCCCGCCAAGCTGGGCCTGAACTGGCATGGTAACAAAAACTGAAAACACAGCCGCAGCCACGATCAACAGGGACCAACGATACGATAAGTGTTCTTGCATGCAATTCAGCACAGAATATTACTCTGAAGTATTTATATACACATCGCAACATGCCCATGCCACAAGGCATTCTACCAAAATAACGATAATTTATAAGTAAATTGCTAAAAAGCGGTGGAATTTAGTAAGGAGAAAATGCATAGATTACTCTTGTGATATGATGGCATCTGTCGTCGCATCAAGATATACCGTAGAGGCACATTTCAACCCCTCCAGCCTGAGGACCCACCAGGCGGAGGTCTTCAGCGTAAAGGAGCACCTGCACGGGGAGTTTCCGTTTGCGAATTCGGTAGTCCTGACAAATGCGGCAGGGGCTCTCGTTGATCTCTATCAGGCCAAGCAGAAGGAGGGCACCCCGCAGGCAGAGTATGAAGGGAGATCCGCAGAGATAATTACGGCGGTAAGGCAGTCAGATATGCTGGGTCGCGTGAGGTACAGGGAGTTGGTAACCAAGATAACAGAAGATCCGGGATTCAGGCTCCACATGCATGATGCGATCGAGAACGCCATACGCTCAATAGAGGAGTTTGTCAATATGCAGGGCCTGAAGGAGTACGCCAGGCCGTCTCCATTTACAGAATGCATAGCAGAAAGCCCACCTCTTTTAAAGGGTGTGCCAGTCCAGTCTGGAAATTATTCAAGGAGTAATTTTCCAGTTGAGATGCGGACACGTCGACCATGCTGACGCAAATGCGTCGTTCAATATAGCGCAACGTCCTCCAATCCAAGAGAATTGGATGGGAGAAGGCAGAAGTCAATTGCATACAGACAGGGATGTATGCAAGGGCAGCACTGATACGCCCCAAGGTGCAACTCTATGAACGCCAGAGGCACCGAACCTTCAAACCGAGTAGGTCTTGAACCAAAAGGAACCCCACAGAATTTATTCGTGGGAGGATGTCAGCGAGCAGCATGCCAGTCCGTTCGGGCAGGAGAGAGCCCTCGTCATGCTTAAGCGATAATGAGAGCTCACTTCAGGAATCCGACTATCTTTCCCTTGTCCTTAGGGCTCCTGACCACAAGGTCGGCACCTGCTGCCTTGAGGTCGCTCTCAGAGTATCCCGCGTTCGCAATCCCTATAGCAGCGACGCCGCACCTCTTTGCCGCTTTTATTAGATAAGGCGAGCTTGCAACGATGGCGATCCCGCCGCTCTCTATCCCAAGGTCGGACTTTGCCCTCTTTATCGCGGCATTGACTATGTCCGACGGCTCCTTCCCATCGTTGCCATAAGCTCCCATCTTGAAGAATCCATGTATCGTCGTCTTCTCCGCCCTGAACTTCGCGATCCTCTCCGCCTCGCCTGTCACTATTCCCATCGCGATGTCCTTCTTCCAGATCTGGCCGAGGAGATCCCTTGCGCCGTCTACGAGTATCAGCCTGTCGTGGCCTGCAACGTTGTAATACGTGTAGAAGAGGTCCTCCATGTACCTGTTCAGCTTTGACTTTATCTCCTCTTCCGGCATCTTGTCATGCCTGAGTATGTCCTCGGCGATGTTCTGGGAGCTCTGGCCCTCATATCTCTTCAGGTCCGCCTGGACTATCCTGCCGTAGATGTTCCTTATCGACTCGGAGACGTACTCCGAGACATCCTTGCTGTCAACCACGAGCGTGTTGACGACGTCGAACAGCACCAATCTGTACATACTATCACTGGCAATATCTA
>JAJYXH010000047.1 GCA_021791075.1 Microcaldota archaeon | reverse complement strand
AAGACCATAAGGGAGGAGGAAGGAAGCGCGCGGGACAGAATGAGGATCCAGCACGCGGCGTGGGCGGGACGATGATGGATTTAAACGCAGTATATGTTGTATGGCTCAGGGAGATGAAGAGGTTCACGAGGGCCAAGTCGAGGGTCGTCGGCATCCTGGTGATGCCGCTCTTCTTCCTGCTCGGCCTTGGGCTCGGGCTGGGCAGCCTGATAAGCCAGGTAGCCGGAGGCAGCTATCTCCAGTTCATCGTGCCAGGTATAATAGGCATGTCGATCATGTCTGCGGCTTCGTCTTCCGGTTTCTCGACCATATGGGACAGGCAGTTCGGATTCCTGAAGGAGATAATGGTAACCCCAAATTCGAGATTCTCCATCGTATTCGGAAGGATGCTCGGAGGCACGACGACGGCGTTGATATCGGCACTGATAGTGACCATGGTATCGGTGCTTGTAGGCTTCCATATAGTTTTCACCCCCGCCCTCCTTCTTGCCGTGGTCTTCATGGTGCTGATAGGCCTGGCCTTCATAAGTATGGGGCTCATACTCGCATCTATGATCACGGACCTGCAGGGATTCGGGATGATAACAAGCTTCCTCACGATGCCGCTGCTCTTCCTCTCGAATGGGCTCTTTCCATTGTCCCGGTTCCCCAGGATAGTGCAGGAGATATCATACTTCAATCCGCTGAACTACGGAATAGATGGGATACGTGGGGCGCTCGGCGGGGTCTCAGAACTGCCGATGGTCACCGACCTGGCAGCCCTCGCGGTTATCGTGGTGATCCTTGCGGCTATTGCGACTTACGCATTCGGAAAGAGCGAGGCCGGAGTGTAGCTATGGCTGTCAGGGGAGCCGTGCGTGTCCCGGACCTGCTCAGATGTGCGGGCGAGTCTTAGCCCTGTTCTCATGCCCTCTCGAGTATGAGAGGAGCGCGCCTATGAGAAGCAGCACGAGCGAGATTACGAAAGCCCAGTCTATCCCGGTGAGGAATTGGGTCGAGACGTTTCCGATTAGGGATGATGTGCCTATGAAGACGCTGAATGCGGTCTGCCTTGGGATGCTGAGCGAGGCTATTGTGAGTACGATCACGAAGCTGGCTAGGGTGCCTATGTTGGACATGAGCCTAGAGAGCCCGGATACGCTTCCGTAGTGCTGCGGGTCTGCGCTCGCCATGATGGCGCTGCTGTTAGCAGGCCAGAACATCGAGGCACCTATTCCGGATATCACCGATGCGAAGAGCACTATGTAGAGGCTTGATGCGACTGTAAGCTGGAGATAGATAAGGATCGTGGCCATCATGAACAGGATCCCCACTGTAGCTATTATCCTGGCGCCATACCTGTCAGAGAGCCTGCCCATGCGAGGGCTTGCCAGGCTGCTTATCACGTATCCCGGAACCAGGAGCAGCGAGGCTGAGAACGGGTCTAGTCCACGTATCCCCTGAAGGTACATTATCAGTATGAAGGCAACGCCGAGATATCCGATGCTCTGGAAGAACGCAGCGAATACGGAGTAGGTAAGCACGCGGTTCTTGAATACGGCGAGATTGACCATGGGATTCGGGACCTTCTTCTCTGCAATTAGGAAGATGATTATGAGGATGGCCCCCGCGGCTATCATAGACGCATTAATGAAGGTAACGCCCAGGCCAGTTATGTCTATTGCTCCATAGCAGATAAGGATCAGGGACGCGGTGAGGAGAGCCATGCCGAGGAGGTCGAGCCGTGATCCGGTCTTCTTCTCATCCCTTACATACCTGATCCCATAGTATGTGGCTACTATCCCGATTGGTATGTTTATGTAGAAGATGTATCTCCAGTCGACGAAGGCCGCGATAAAGCCTCCGAGCACTATCCCAAGCATTGCCCCGGCATTCCATCCTATGCTCGTGTATCCGAATGCTCTGCCCCTCCTGTTGGGCTCGAACGTATCGGCCACTATTGCGCCCATGTTGGCCTGCATGAGCGCTCCGCCGAACGCCTGCACTGCCCTGAATCCGATGAGGAACCAGATCGTAGGGGAGAGCCCGCAGAGCGCTGATCCGGCGGTGAAGACCACGAAACCGAGGTTGAAGATCCTCCCCCTGCCGTAGATATCGCCGATCCTTCCCAGCTGGGTTGTAGTCACTGCTATGACCAGCAGGTATATGAGAATTACCCAGATTGAGGATACGAGGGTGGTTGAGAGTGAACCGGTTATGGTGGGCAGCGCGAGGAGCACTATCGTCGTGTCTAGTGCGCCCATCAGCGTGCCCAGCACCATTATCGCAAGTACTTTGTTCTGAGGTTCCATGCATCAACCATTATGGCATATCTTGAATCTGAAGCCAGGTCTCGTCATCCGAACTTTGCAGCAAATACGGTCAACTCCGCAAGCATCTCGGAGATCTTCCCCCTGGTCTTCTCGTCAGTTAGATTCCCGTCCTTGTCAAACTTCTCGTTTACAAAGGGTATTATTACCTCTGGTCTGTTCAGCGGGTGCATGTTCAGGTATACGAATGTCTGCCTCAGGTGGTACTGTGCCCTTGATGCGCCCAACATACCTCCTGACGCGCTCATTATAGCAACAGGCTTTCCCTCAAATGAGTTGTCCGGATACGGCCTTGATGCCCAGTCAATTGCGTTCTTAAGCACCCCTGGAATCGAGTAGTTGTACTCTGGAGTAGAGATCAGGATCGCATCTGCAGACCTTATCTTTGACTTGAACTCCTTCACGCGTTGCGGCATACGCTCAGGGCCCTCGTCGTCCTGGTTGAACGGAGGTATGCCGTCAAGGTCGAATATCTCAACCTCGGCATTTGGAGGGGCGAGTTTTGCCGCCTCGCGCAGCACCATCCTGTTGTACGATCCCTTCCTAAGGCTCCCCGCAAATCCGAGTATACTTATCCTCTCTTCCATCAAGACCACATCATAATATAGGATATCTTATATATGTTTTGAAAGTAATATAAATGCTCTTACTTCGTGATCTGATGCAAACAAGAACGGGCTGCGACATGCGCGGGATGCTCTCGTTCCAGATACTCTGGCTCCTCTCGAAGGAGAAGATGAACGGGGAGAAGATAGCGGAGGAGATAGGGAGGAGAAGAGGGGACAAGCCGAAGCCCGGGACAATCTATCCTGCACTCAAGGAGCTGAAGGTCTCCGGCCTCGTTACGGGAAAGAAGGACGGGCGGGAGGTCGTATACTCAATAACCGGGAAGGGCAAGGCCGCAGTCAGGGAGGCGACGGCATATCTCTGCAGGTCCTTCGGCGAGATCTTCACTGAGGGAATGAAGTAGCCAGGGAAGGATTCAGCCGCGGTAGTCGAATGAGACATACGAGCCGTTAGTTATGCCGCTGCTGTTCGCAAATCCGGCCCTCGCCTCTATGACGTAATCAGCAACGGAGGGAGGGAGGTATATCGTGCAGTTGAACTGGGAAGGATCATAGCTAACGCACGGGATCGCATCGTGCTGGATGTAGACGACATTTCCCCCGGATGCGCCACCGTCTATCCATATCATGTCCAGCGGATAGTATGTGTTCTTCATCCAGAATCCCCATCTGTAAGGGCTGTTGAATACGAAGAGCGCGAATGTCTTGTTCGTCACTGTCGCGTTCATGAGCCCCTTCTCGTCCGCGGTCGCGTTTGCCTCTGCCACGGTGAAGTTATGGGTTACGCCCTTGACCGTGAATGATATGGGAATTGGAGGCGGGGCATTGGCATAGACGTAGATGCCAATGGACACGGCTGCAATTATTGCGAGTGAGATCGACAGTGATATGACCAACGGCCTTTGCATGCGATCATTACCTGAAGAGCTTGACCCTCACTACCCTCTTCGACTCAATCTCCCTGAGCGAGTAGTATACCGCTATGAGGGAGAGTATCAGCATGACGCCTATGAGGAGGGACTCTACAGGCATCCCGTACATGAACGCTATTATCGCGACTATCGCAATCACTGGCAGGTATGGATAGAGGGGGGACCTGAACGTGGCCTTGGCCTTCGTCCTCCTGAAATGGATCAGGGCGAGGCTCGCCATCAGGTAGGAGAATAGGAGCCCGAAGTTGGCTATCGCGGCGATGATGTAGATGTTCCCTGAGAAGAGCATTATTACAGCGATGACGACCGAGATTAAGACACCGTTGGATGCCACGTCCCTCTTTGAGCTGTACTTCCTGAATATCTTGGGCAGCAGCCTGTCCTCGCCCATCTGGTATGCTATCCTTGACGAGCTGAGTATCATGGCCAGCGTGGCGGAGGCGGTGGCAACCAGCGCGCCTATGCCGACTATCAGGAAGAGATAGCGGGGGGCTCCGGACGCCTGGAGTGCGAATACAAGAGGGTCTGCAGTTATCTTGAATGCCGATGCGGGAACGAGGAGTATCATCGAGACTACAACAAGGACGTAGATGAGCATGCTGATCGCGACAGATGCGATGATGGCCTTTGCAGCAGCCACGGCGCCGCCCTTCACGCGGGATGTAAAGGTGCTTATAACCTGAAAACCAGAGTATGCGAAGAAGATCGCGATGCTCGCGGCGAAGATGGCGGCAATTCCGCCTACGCCCGGAGGCACCGCGAAGTTTTCCGGATTGAACTTCCCATAGTAGAACGCCATGATGAATGCGAAGGCTATGAAAATCGAGAGTATCAGTATCTTGAATACCACGAGGGCCGAGTCTGTCTTTGCGGCGCGCTTTATTCCGAATAGGTTGACTATCGCAAGAATGAAGATCAGGGCGATGGCAAATGGTATGGCTAGCGAAGATGAGAGCCCCGTAACGCTGGAGAGATACGATCCGAACCCCAGCGCTATCGCCGATACAGACGTTGCGTAGCTGAAGTATAGCAGCATGCCTGTTATGAACCCGAGTTCGCTGCCGAATGCCTTGAATGCGTATGAGTATCCGGCCCCCTTGGCGTGTGGCATTATCGATCCGAGCTCGCCGATCTCGAATGCAACAAGCAGGGCGACTATCCCGACAAGCACGAATGCTATGAGGGCTTCAGATCCGGCAAGCGCAAGAGCGGTTCCGCTCAGGACGAATATGCCTGCACCGATTATCGCACCTAGGCCCACGGCAGACGCGACGGTCGAGCTTATGCTGTTTTTATTCGACACCAAGAACTACCTTTCAACAATCTTTTTAACATGCACGTCCAAATACTCCTTGATTGGTAAGATGGTCCGAATCAGTATTATAATACCTACTTATAATGAGTCGAAATACATAGGCAGGACCCTGGCTGCGATAAAGAAGCAGCGCAATAGAGACATAGAGGTCATACTAGCCGACAGCGCAAGCACCGACGGAACCGTAGAGGTTGCAAAGGCCAAGTACAAGTCCGTCAGGGTCTGCATCACCAAGGGGCGGGGAATAAGCAAGGCATGCAACAGGTCGGCAATGAAGGCGAGGGGGGAGGTGATAGTCTTTGTTGAGGCCGACACGTCAATCTCAAGTGGGCTCCTCACCGCATACGACAGGGCATTCAAAGACCCGGATGTCGTTGCCGCAACAGGGCCGATAAGGCCGCTCGAGAAGACCTCTCTGCTTAACAGGATCGGGTTCGCGATCGTCTCCGTGTATCTAACAAAGCTCTCGATAATGATGGGAAGGCCTACAGCGATAGGCTCCAACTTCGCCGTGAGGAAGTCGGCTTTCAGAAGGGTACACGGATTCAACGAGAGCATGGTGACGTACCAGGACTGGGACATGGTACGGAGGCTCGGGAAGACGGGCCGAGTTGTGTTCGTCGACGGAGCGGTGGCGCATACGAGCATCAGGAGGGTGAGGCGGTGGGGATCCCTCAGGTACTTTGCGTACCACGCGAGCAACGTGATGCTCTACAACATCAAGCGCAGGTCGAGGAGCGACTACGAGGCCATA
>JAJYXH010000087.1 GCA_021791075.1 Microcaldota archaeon | reverse complement strand
ACTAATCCGTCGCCATCAGGGGGTCTCACCATTACGATAACCAATGCACAGCAGTCGCCGACCCCGGCGCCGTTCCAGCAGATGATAGTGCTCAACGCGTCTAAGTACAGCAGTTCCGAGGCTGCAAATCTCGGCAATATACGCTTCTACCAGGGTTCGTCGGAGCTCTACTCATGGTGCGAGTCCGGATGCAGCAATGCGTCTACAGATGCGGTATTCTGGGTAAAGCTGCCTGGCGGCATCGGTGCGTCTTCATCAGAGAGCATCACCGCAGTCTTCATGCCTGTATCGACAAATTATGATGGGGTTTATGCGGGTGAGGCCCCGCAGCTCAGCCCGACCTACGCCGAATACGACAACGGCGCCTCGGTGTTCGAGTACTATGCCAATTTCAAAGGACCTTCAATTCCGCAGGGCTGGACGGCACACCCGAACGGAGGGGTGATAACCGCCTCGGACGGTGCGTATTTATCCGGGGGCCATGCGCACCTGATGAGCGACTGGCCGGTCTCTTCTGGGGTGGCTGAGATATATCTTACAAGCGAGAATACGGACAACGGCAATCTCTGGGTGCTTGCCAGCGGAGGCGATCCGCAGTCATATGACTACGTTTCGTGCGCGGTAGGCTACCAGAACCAGATTGCCGGCGGAGGAACGCAGGGTGGCTATGGGCTCGAGGTGCAGAACAACAATGGCGGTACGCCGTCGATAGTGGCAACGCCAGGTGCAAGCCCCTACTTCCCGGCAGTGATAGGCGTCTACGGCGCTGAGCTGTATGTCAATTACGCCGGCGTGGCCAATGTTACCGGAGGCTGCGCAAAGCAGAACAGCATCTTCGGCTCAACATACCTTCAGATGGCGGCAGAAACCGGCGTGGGTGTGTCAAACTTCGCCTTTGACTGGGTGAGGATAAGGGCCCCTCCTCCCGATGGCGTTATGCCTGCGGCAACTGTCACCTAGTTTTGACAAGGAAGTCAACCCTGTTTATAGGCGTATTTATAGTCGGGTAGTTTGCATAACGGCATGCGGGGCTGCAGGAGCTAACTTTTCCTTGAGGCCCTGGCTTCCCTGCGCTGCGTCCTGCGCTCGGCGGAGGCAATCCTGCCTGAGAAGTAATATACGGAAAGGAGGTTCAGAAAGATTATCGCAATAAGGATCCAGAGCTGGTATGCAGATACGAGCGACATGATGCCTGATACTGCAAGCGAGCTTACGCCAAAGTATATCAGCATGGGGCCAAGCAGCGAGTAGCTGCAGGCGCACGTTGCCACGAGACTGCCTGACGAAGGCAATATTGTGCTGAGGGCGGCCCTCCCCCGTTATGTAACCCGTGCTCCTTCGGTTCAGCAGGTTATCAAAGAGTTTCATCGGATCACCTATCCCTTTGCCAAGAAGCGTTCCCCGTAGCGTATGACTGACCTGAGCACCGCTCCGAGAGGTATCTCCTCACTCACCCTGTTGAGCACCTTTATGTCATCCCTGCGCACCGCCTTGAGCTTTACGAGCAGTACGGGATAGACAAGAATGACCAGCGCCATCCCTATGAACAGTACGTACAGGGGCCGTATCGGCAGGAAGACGAGAGGTATCATGATCGCTCCAAGAACGAGGTTGGAAAGCAAAACACGCAGCGAAGGAGAGAAGTCGACCACGATCCGCAACCTTTTCAGTTCTGTGAAGTAGAGCCAGATCAGGACTATGTTGACTATGTAAAATCCCCCGACTATTATCCCTATTATTCCGAAGAGGTATCCCAGAATAAGCACGGTGATGAACTCGGAAAACCCGCCTATTATAGCAAACTTCATGAGTCTCTTCACTCGTCCTAGGCTTACAAGCAGAAAAAAGGCATTGTTCCAGAGAAGGGAGAGAAAGACGCCGAATACCACCATCGGCATATAGATCACAGCAAGATTGTAGGATGCGGTGAAGACCGTTACGATTATATCATATGATAGAACGGTGGCATAGACAATGAGGGGAACGGTAAAGAGGAAACTGTAATAGATCGAGTTCTGATAAAGTCTAGATATCTTACGTATGCCATGCCTGTTGTATAAGGCCGTTGCAAACATTGGTACGAGAACCACGCTTATAGCCCCTATCGCAATATCGAACATGGTGCTCGCCTTAGTGGCGATTCCGTACTGTCCTATCGCGCTTGTCGGTATCAGTAGAAGTGCCATGTAGATGACAAGGAAATTGCTGATCGAACCGAAGATCAAGCCGCTGCTTGTCAGGGGCAGGGAGAACCTAAGTATATGGCCGATGCGCTGGCGGAATCCCTTGATCACGAATCGTATTGAGGAATTCCTATATATCAGGTAGAGGGTTATGAGAGCACCAACAAAGACGCTTGCAACGTATGCCTCTATCACACCAACAGCCCCGAACCCTAGGAGAACAAGGGCGATGCTGATGGCCGTCTGTATAACCATGGCCGAAGACGATGAGACTGCAATCTCCGCTCCCGTACCAAGGCTTACGAGGATGGTTGTCAGGATTGGGTAAATAATCGCGCCTATGATACCGAGCATGGAGAGGTAGACTACAAAAGTGTAGGATTGAGATCCGAAGACCGACTGCGCAATCGGCCCGGCGAAGACATCTCCAAGGACCATTATGCAGATTGTCAGAATCAGGAGAAAGACGATCCCGTCACCTATAAATATCCCAATACGATCAAATCTCTTCTCCGATATGAGTTTTGGTATATACTTATTGAAGTAAGGACCTATGTTGATGCTCCCAAAAGCAGTCCCAAAACCAGTTATTGCTATGGCCAGTGTGTATATTCCATACTGGCTTGGACCCAGCCATCTGGCTACAACTATCAGCATGACCCCTCCGGCCAATATATATATGAGCCTAGCGAGGCTGACGAACGAAGCTAGGCCCGCATGCTTCACTCCCAAATCCAGTGTCTTACCGTCTTCGGATTTAGATGGCATATTCACAATCCTTAGTAGTTTGGAATAAAAGATTCTTAAGCTCATTAGCCCAGGCTAGCCGCCACGCCAATGCCGGTGCGGTGCCGTGCCAAGAGTAGCTTAATAAGCACAAATCCCCCAATAATTATCCGATCTTGGTTAACTGTAGGTCTAGATAAAATGGGAATACGCGGATTTATACATAGCAACATATACGCCCAATTAGTCCTTCATCCTGTCAAGACGGTGAGGCGGATGAGGGTGGCACTCATTGTCGAAGGGAATTTCGAGGAGATATTCGCCAGGCAGGGATACTTATGGCTTCTAAACAAGCTGAAGCCCGGCACAACTGTCATAGATATCGGAGCCACCGTAGGTGACACGGCGCTCTACTTCTCCATGTCGCCGAATGTCGACAAGGTGATCTCTTTTGAGCCGTCACCAGTCCTTTACAGCAAGGCCTTGTACTACATAGCCCTCTCTCCTGACAAGAAAAAGATAGAGTTCAACAACATGGCGGTCACTTCTGACGGCAAACCGCGAACGATCAGCTCTGGCCTTGCACAAACTGACTTTGCAAAAAATAAGTCCAAGGGAAGCGGGAAGATGATCAATGCAACAACCCTTAAGTCACTCCTGAGCAAATTGCGGGTGAAAGGCGCCAATAGGATTGCCATAAAGTGCGACTGCGAAGGCGAAGAGGCCCACCTATTTGACAATGTAGACCTCAAAAACGTATATGCCATGCAGATGGAGTGCCACAATTACTGCAAGGAGTCGCTTTCAAAAAAACTGAAAGAGGTAGGCTTTAGGATAACCACGCTCATAGATACCGACGAGACGGGATCGTCAATGATCGGGGCGTACAGATCTAATGCATAATGCCTAAGGTTGGGTCATGGAAAAGAAGCCATTACAAAAGCGGACAATAACGAACGACCGCATAGTGTATCTGCTATCCACTATAGACATAAGGTACAACATTACCGGAGCCGAACGGTACACGTATGAGAACGCCAAATTTCTTAGAGAAAATGGCATCGATTCCAGGATCCTAGTTCCTGATAAGTCCAAAGGAGCAGTCAGACTACGCAAGGATTACAAAGAAGTTGTGCGATACTATCTGGCGATACCAAAAATAAGGATAAAAAATAATGTCACTGGGCTTACTGGCTTCGGAATGAATAATTACAGCGGACTTCCAAAGAATGGCATAATCTATTTCCTTATGTCCATCTACGACTACCTTCCGAATTTATTCCTCAAGCCTAAAGGCCAGAAATATGTAATGGGGAGCGGAGGTATGTTTGTATTTGAAGGCAATCACATATCAAAGAACCACCGTTTGTTGGAGCGGCTTTTGAACTGTTTCCTGCGGGTATGGCTGAATACCGGGGATAGAAGGAAGAACATCTTTTTCCACGTTATAACTGACATACAACGTGGCTATCTAATGAAGCAACTAGGGATATCAAGTGATAGGATATTCTACATCCCACTCTGGGTGGACACCACCAAGTTCAGAATGAATCCGAAGTCTGGAAACCAGCTGAAGGTGATGCACATAGGGGGCAAAGGCAAGAACTCTGGCATGGTTTTGGAAATCGCAAATAAGATCGCCGCAGAGGGGAGAACGGATGAATTTGAATTCTGCTTCCTGGGAAGGGGTAACGGCCTCACTGAAAATCCCGATCCAAAAAAGAATGTTTCCGTCCTCGCCAATGTCACTGACGAGCAGAAGGCCAAGGTAATAGCCAAATCAGACGTGATTGTCGTTCCACATCCGGAGGAGACATTCAGCTTTGCAATGCTCGAGGGTCTGGCATCCGGATTGGTTCCGGTCGTGTCCGAAAGCAACCCTGCCATAGACAAGATTATAGGGGCGGGAGCGGTTGCTTACAAAGCCAAAAGCATTCGGGATTATATTGTGGCTCTGAATGCCATTGCACGGCTTAAAAAGAGGAAAGATTATGATAGGAGAAGGAAGGTCAACAGGGAGATCGCAGTCAGAACATACGACAAAAAAGTGGTCCACAAATCAATGATGGATATGTTCACAAAGGTGCTGGAGTCCTGACAGAGGAATAAACAACAGACCCGACTCCTGGCTTGCGGATTCCAGTAAAGTGCTCGGTCTCCCTGAATTTACCTGATTGGTACGGGGCCATAGTTGTGCCACTGCCCAATGTTGATACTTAAAGGATAGGGCTATTTCTTAGCCCATCCAGGTCCGACATTGGTTATCGACTCCCATTTTCCCTGGATAATCTTCAAGGATGGGTGGAACACGAAGAGGTGCCAGATGACCGCCTGGAACGACTCTGAGTGCGGGGTCACGCGATCCGGGCTTACGGTTGGTACTACCACACATGCATCTGCCACTTTTGCAGTGTAACCAGTTCCGCGACCCACTATTCCAAGGATCTTTGCGTTGACGGCCTTGGCGTACTTCAAGGCGTATACTAGGTTTGCGCTTATCTGCTTCTCCTCATCTCCTCCTCCAACGGAGAGCACTAATACTGCATCCTTCGAGTTGAGCCTGCTAGTCTTCAGCCACGGCTCGAAGACAGAGTTCCATCCGTCGTCATTAGTCCTTGCGGTCAGCTCGGAGACGTTGTCCGTAGGTGCGTACGCCTCTATTCCCGCAATCTTGCGCAGGTCATTCACAGCGTGGGATGCATTCCCAGCGCTGCCCCCGACCCCAAGGATAAAGACCCTGCCTCCCCGCTCCCTTACCTTGACTAGAAGCTCGACTGCCTTCTCCACCATCTTCGTATCAATTCCCTTAGCCACTTCCGCTACCTCCGCAAGGTACTTCTCCGAGAACGTTCCTTTATCCATGCTATCCATCCAAATCACGTCAATTAAACAGTATTACCGAGCTTCCATTGAACTCGAAGCCGAACTTGAGCTCAGGCAGTTTCAACTCCTCCTTTATCGCCTTCTGCTTCTGCTCGTTTGCAAAGATCAGCAGGAAGCCGCTGTCTCCTGATCCTATGCTTCTCACGTCGCCTCCCAGAGCCGCGATCTTCCTGCAGATTGTCTCTATCTCAGAACCACCAGACTTTTGTCCAGCACCATGCTTCATCCATGATCCCTCACTGATTATATGGCCGGTCCTCTTCCAATTCCCCGAAGTCAGCTCATCATAATACCTGAACGCCATATCCCTCCTCGCCGCCAGCGTCTCGAAGTTATCCATCTTCCATACCGACTCTAGGACAGCATTTGACTTCTTGCGTATGTCAGTGTATAGCAGCATAAGGTTGCTCTGGAGTGCGTTCAGGTCTTCCGAATTCATTATTATCGGATTGACCTTCACCCGCTCGTCTGGCATGTACTCGTACAGGTTCAGTCCGCCGAGCGCCACTGCGTACGGATCCTGGAGACCCGAGTGCTCCCCGAGTCTGTCCCTCTCTATGGTCACTGCCTCCCTGGCCAGCTGCTCCTTAGAAACCAACTGGCCCTTCCATATGTGCAGCGCGTGGAGCAGGCCTACGAGGTATGCGCTACTCGATCCGAGCCCGCTGCCCTTGGTCGGTATGTCGCTCAGGCTCACTATCTCTATCCCGGGCTTTATGTCCAGGAGCCTCAGGGCCTCTCTGACCGGGCCGTGCTCTATGTCTCCTATGCTCTTTGCGTCCTCCTCCTTCGAGTACCTTATCCTGTACGTGTTTCCGAAAGCCCTGTGGACTACGATGTACATGTACTTGTCTATGGTGGCGTTCACCGCCGCTCCAGGGCTCCTCTTGTAGAAAAACGGCATGTCCGAGCCTCCTCCGGCAAGGGTGATCCGAAGAGGGGTCCTCGTAATTATGTTCTGCATTAGCACGTCCTGTTTGTTTATATATTGTACACGACCTTGCTGCCCTCGAAGTCGAACCTGAACCTCTGTTCCACCAGGTTCATCTTCTCCATTGCCAGTCGTATCTTCCTGTGGTCCTTCTCGGCGTATACCATGAGGAAGCCGCCGCCCCCGGCGCCCAGCAGCTTCTCTCCTATCGCCCCGTTCTCCCTGGCAACATCCACGTACCCGTCTATGATGCTGTTCGTCATGTTCGTCGTTACCTTCTTCTTCTCGAGCCAGTGCTCGTGGAGCAGCTCGCCGAACCGCGTCAGGTCCCCCTTCTCGAGCGCCTCCTTGCTCTTCAGCCCTATCTCCTTTATCCTGTGCATGTACTCGACAGAGGAGCCTGACCTTATGTTCTTCTGCTGCTGGCCCAGCACGTCGCCGGAGCTCCTTGTCATGCCTGTGTAGAATAGCATTATGTTGCTCTCCAGTTCCGCTATCGTGCTCTGCGAGAGCTTGAGCTCCTCGGACTCGACCTTGCCGGACTTGGATACGGTGTAGGCGCGTATGCCTCCGAAGCTCGCAACGTACTCGTCCTGCTTTCCCGAAGGCTCCTTGAGTATGTTCATCGATATGTCGCACGCCTCGTCCGCCAGGTCGCCGGGTGAGCGGTACTCCCGCTTTACTGCGTACAATCCCTTGAGCAGCCCCACAGCGAAGCTGCCGCTGGACCCAAGGCCTGTCGATGCTGGTATGTCTGCGAAGGACATGATCTCTATGCCGTGCTTGATGCCCGTCTTCTTCAATCCCTCCCTGATCAACGGATGGTCTATCTCCTCTGGGGTGTTCACGATCTCGGTCTTTGAGTATGCCAGCCTGAGGCTCTTGCTGAAGTTCCTGTGTATGACTATGCTCATGTACTTGTTGATCGCTGCACTGATGAAGAAGCCCCCGAACTGCTTGTAATAGGAAGGCAGGTCGGTTCCTCCCCCCCCAAGCGGCAGACGGAAAGGCGTCCTCGAAATTATTGTCTCAAAAGACTCTATCGGATCCATGATATCACAATCATCATCACTGTATTATGCTGTAACCAACCGACTTTGCATCGTTGTAGAACATCTTTACCGTGTCGAGCGAGAGATCGTCAAGGTCTTTTCCATACATGTTATTCAGCTTCTTCAACAGTTCGTTTGTCACGGTTATTATGTGGCATCCTATCGCTTCGGCCTGCATGATGTTCAGTACCTCCCTCGAGCTCGCCCAGAGGAGTTCCGCATTCTTGTTCTGTTCAAGTATCCTCTTGGCCTCGACCATGATCGGAATCGGGTCGCGTCCGGTGTCTGCTATTCTTCCTGCAAACACCGAGACTATGCTCGGTGTGGACTGGGAAAGTGCCTTGGCAACGTCCTTTACCTGCTTCAAGGTGAGTATCGCCGTTATATTGAGCTTGAGGCCGTCATGCGAGAGCTTCTTTATCAGGGGCGCCGTGCTCTCCCCGCTGGTCGTAGAGACAGGTATCTTTACATAGACGTTCTTTCCCCAGCTGGATATCTTCCTCGCCTCCTTCTCCATTGTCTGCATGTCGTCTGAGAATACCTCGAACGATATCGGCGCATCTGGTATCACTTCAAGGGCCGATCTCGCAAACGCCTCATAATCCGTAACCCCAGCATTCCTCATAAGCGTGGGATTTGTGGTAAAGCCGCTCACAATGCCCTTGTTGTAAAGATCCTCCATCGCCTTAAGGTCTGCCCCGTCGCCGAACAACTTTATCTTGAACTTCTTTGCATCCATGAATATCAGTCTCTAACTGTTTATCCCATCGCGGTTATTGTATATAAATATATCTATTGTTTTTCGCTAATACAACAGAAAGCTTTATATACTGAATCAGAAAAACAGCCACTTTCGAAGCTCGTGCGCTGATTTTTAACTTTGAGCTACCTAAGTATTGCAGTTATCCTGTGGTGTAATTAGTGGTTAAAGGAAGAAGGGTCTCGGTTATAGGTCTCTGGCATCTCGGCACGGTAACGGCCGCGTGCCTCTCCTCATTCGGCCACTCGGTTGTCGGCATAGACGCTAATCTGGAGACGATATCCAACCTTAAGAAAGGGATTCCGCCGATATACGAGCCGGGCCTTGCGGAGCTTGTCGCGCAGAAGCAAAAGGGCGGCGACCTCTCATTCACGACCGACCTCAAAGAAGGCATCGCCAATTCCGAGTACGTGATAATCGCACTTGACACTCCGCTCAAAGAGGACAACTCTCCCGACCTCAAGCCGATAATCGATCTGATAACCAACTCGGTCAAGTACCTCAAGGACGGTTGCCTTCTGGTAATAAGCAGCCAGGTTCCAGTCGGCACATCCGAGGAGATAAGATCGCTCATACAGAAGAGAAGGCCATCCCTCCGCTTCGGCATCGCATGCATACCGGAGAACCTCCAGCTCGGCAATGCGATAGCCCGGTTCAAGTTGCCTGACCTGCTTGTAATCGGGGCAGACAAGAAAGAGGATTCGGAGATGGCAGAGCAGCTATACTGGTTTGTCGAGTCGAACAAGGTGATGGTCGACCTCAGGACAGCAGAGATGATCAAACACTCAATCAACTCATTCCTCGCATGCGAGATGAGCTACGGGAACGAGATCGGCAATCTCTGCGACGAGCTCGGGATTGACGAGTTCCGCGTGGCAGAGGCACTGCGTCTGGAGCCGAGGATAGGGAAAAACGCGCAGATACGCTCCGGTCTCGGATTCTCAGGAGGCACGATTGCCAGGGACCTGGCAGTTCTCAGGGAGATTGGGCGGAAGAAGGGGGTCAAAACGCCACTCCTCGATGCGGTTGTGCGTGTCAACGAGGACCAGAACCATCTGGTAATAAAGAGGCTCGAGGAGATATTTGGAAGGATAAAGGGGCTGCGCGTTGCGGCTCTGGGGCTCACGTACAAACCCGGGACAAGCACGATAAGGAACTCGGTGCCCCTCCAGATAGTGAGGGAACTAGTCGGGAAGGGCGCATCGGTAAAGGCATACGACCCAAAGGCGGTATTCAATATGTCTGACATCGGATTTAATCTGGATAGGTGCGGAAGCGCTGCCTCTGCCATAAAGTCCTCTGACGCGATTCTCGTACTGACCGGATGGCCGGAGTTCAAGGAGTTGGACTTTGCAAAGCTCAAGCCAGAGATGGCAAGCCCTGTGGTCATCGACGCTACGAACACTCTGGACGGAAAGAGGATGTCTGGCATGGGGTTCTCATATCTCGGCATAGGCCGCGGGAAGAGCGTAAGGAACGAGAAGCAGAAAGGCTTAAAGCAGAGAAAAGGCAAGTGATATATATGATCCTAAAGGACAAGGTTGCAATCGTTACGGGAAGCGGAAGGGGGCTCGGCAAGGCCATAGCACTTGCTCTTGCAAAAGAAGGTGCGAAACTCGTGCTGATGTCTAGGACGGAGAAGGAGCTGCGGTCCGTAATCAAGGAGACGGGGCTTCCAGAGAGCAGGGTTGCTATAATGGCCGGAGACATATCAAAGGAGTCGGATGCCAGGAGGATATCAGAGCTGGCACTTTCAAGATTCGGCACGGTCGACATCCTTGTCAACAATGCGGGGGTGATAGGGCCGATCGCCCCGACAAAGGAAGTGAAGCCAGGAGATTGGATCAACAACATAAATGTGAACATCATAGGCACGTTCCTATGCACGCGCATGCTGCTCCCCGTGATGATAGGCAAGAGGCACGGCAAGATCATAAACATCGCAGGGTCCGGAGAGAAGCCGCTGCCTAACTTCTCTGCCTATGCTTCATCGAAATCTGCCGTCATCAGGTTCACTGAGACGCTGGCCCAGGAAGTCGAAGAGTATGGCATAGACGTGAACGCCGTGGCGCCAGGGGGGATAAGCACAAAGATGACAGAGGAGATATTCGAGTCCGTGAAGCCGTTGGACAAGAACGACACGGAGAAGTACAGAAAGGTGCTGAAGTCCGGCGGAGTGCCTCTCGAGGTTCCCGCAAGCCTCGTGGTATTCCTCGCATCGGAAGAGTCGAACGGGGTATCAGGGAAGATCCTGAGCGCGGTGCATGACGACTGGAAGAATTTCGGAAAGAAGAAGGGAGAGCTGAAGGAAACCGACATGTACACAATGAGGCGCATCTCCCCGGACCTGCTGGAGAGACTCAGACTTAAAAAGGAAGTAAAGTAATTGCTAATTCAGGGTATCGATCATGAGAGTAGCCATAATAGGCGCCGGAAGGCAGGGAAACAGGCGCGCCAAGGCAGTGCAGGAATGCGGAGACGAGGTAGCCCTAGTGGTGGATACAGTACCTGCCCTGCTAGAGCAGTTCGCAAGCACCTATGGCTGTGCTGTATCTACGGACTGGAAGGAGGCCGTGAAAGACAATGGCATAGATGCGATAATAATATGCACGCCGAACGACACGCACGCAGAGATCTCCATAGCCGCCCTTCGCGCCAACAAGCACGTCCTGTGTGAGAAGCCCATAGCAAGGAATCCCGACGAGGCGTGGGGCATGGTCGAGGCGGTAAGGTCAAGCAAGGCAGTCCTGAAGTGCGGCTTCAACCTTAGATACCATCCTGCCATAGCCGAGGCGAAGAAGCTCGCGGATAGCGGCAAGCTCGGGAAGCTGATCTTCATCAGGTGCAGGTACGGGAACACCGGAAGGCCGGACTTCAACAAGGACTGGCGGGTCAATCTCGGGATATCCGGCGGCGGAGAGCTTATGGACCAGGGGCTTCACGCAATGGACCTCTTCAGGTGGTTCGGAGGAGAGATAAACGAGGCTACCGGCTATACCGCGACCCTGGGATGGGACATAAAGCCTGCCGAGGACAACGCGTTCGCGCTCTTCAGGGCCGTTGCCGGGCACATCTGCTCGCTGCACACGAGCTGGAGCGAGTGGCGCAACATCTTCTCGTTCGAGGTCTTCGGGAGCGAAGGGTACGCGAAGGTCGAGGGCCTCGGCGGATCTTACGGATACGAGAAGCTGATCACCGGCAAGAAGGACCTCACAAATCCATTCTCGGAGAGCGTTACCGAGTTCAAGGAGGAGGACAGGTCATGGAGGGAAGAGTGGAAGGAGTTCATCGCAGCGGCGAAAGGGAAGAGAACTCCTCTCGGCAGCGCCTACGACGGATGGGCAGCAATCAAGCTTGCCTATGCGGTCTACGACTCATCGAGGAGCGGAAAATCGGTCAAGCTCGAGTTCAAGGGTGAATGATCATGAAAGGTAAAAACAATAAAGGCAAAGGAAGGATCCTAATAACCGGGTGCTCCGGATTCATAGGAAGGCACGCAGTCTCATACGCGCTGAAGAGCGGATATGGGGTTGTGGGGCTCGACATAAAGGATCTAGAGGTCAGCCATCCAAACCTGCGGTTCATAAAGGGTAGCATAACAGACAACAAGGCCGTGCAAAGGGCTGCAAAGGGCTGCGACTACGTGGTCCACCTGGCAGCGGCAACGTCCCTTCCCGACTTCCAGTACAACCTCTACAGGGACTACGGCATAAATGTCGTTGGTTTCCTTAACGTGATCGAGGCCGCAAGGAAGAACAAGTGTAGGAAGTTTGTCTACGCCTCCAGCTCTGCGGTCTACCTTGACGAGTACAGCGAGGAGAGTGAGATAGACATAAGGAAGCTCCGAAACCACTACGGGAAGTCAAAGCTCATAGACGATGCGATAGCAGACTCGTACATCGACTCGGGCAACCTATCTGCCGTGGGCCTGAGGTACTTCAACGTCTACGGCCCCTGGGAGGAAGTCAAGCTGCGCCCTTCCCCCATAACTCAGTTCATTGCCTCAAAAAAGAAGGACAATACTATAACCCTCTTCGGGGACGGAAAACAAGCAAAGGACTTTATCCACATAGACGACGTTATCAAGATCACGTTCAAACTGATGGCGAGCAGAAAGAGCCTCGGCGTCTACAACGTCGGGACCGGCATAGCAACGAGTTTCCTCAGCGTAGCAAGGATGATGAAGCCAAAGAGGATACTCTTCGTAAAGAATCCCTACAAGTCGTCTTACATCTACTATCTCAAGGCCGACACGAAGAGGCTCCTTAAGGAGATAAGTGGGTACAAATTCATAAGCGTCAAGGATGGGGTATCGAGGCTGATGAAGGAGAACGGCCTGTAAACAAGTGGTATCATGCGCGCATTGATTCTTGCTGGAGGTTTTGGAAAGAGGCTCATGCCCTTGACAAGGAACATACCAAAGGCTATGGTTAGCGTGGGCGGGAAGCCGGTTATATACTGGCAGATAAAGTGGCTCAGGTCATTGGGCATCGAGAGGTTCGTGCTGTTGGGAGGGCACAAGTCGGACAAGCTGGTAAAGTACATAAAGTCGGTAGGATACTCGGGCAGGTTCGAGTTCTCATTAGAGGAGAGGCCACTGGGGAGCGCCGGTGCCCTGAAGAATGCAGAGAAGATTCTGCGTGACGACGAGAAGTTCGTCCTGGTGAACGGCGACAACGTAACTAACATAGACATCAGGAAACTCAGGCTTCCAGGAAAGTCTTTGTGCTGCGTTTCACTAAAGCCGTACCGGAGCCGCTCCGGCATAGCGAAGATACGCAAGGGCCTGGTGACGTATTTCGAAGAGAAGCCGATACTCAAGGGGTACTGGAACAACCTGGGGGTGACGCTGATCAGCAGTGATCTTCTCAGATCCCTTCCAAGAATGGGTAGCCTCGAACAGGATGTATTCCCAAAACTCATAAAACAGAGGAAGCTGGCATGCGCGACTTTCACCAGGGGTTATCACAGGGCCGTTGACACGTTCAAGGACTACCAGGAGATAGACAACGATCTGCGGTCAGGCAGGGTCGTAATCTAAACCTGCAAATCTGTTTCACATAAATCATATATGGTATAAAAATGTCCAAATTAAACTATTCAGACGAAAAGACCAAGCAGTTCCCCCTATTTTATAAGATAAGCCCGGCTCTGTACGACTCCATTCATACACTTAAAGAAAGGTCAAAGAACATCGTTTTCCAGATTACAAACTTCATGTACTTAGAGGATCCAGGCGCGTATGTAAACAAGCGGATAGCAAAAGAGTTTGAAAAGGTTTACGCTAAATTGGAGCAGACTACGAAAAGGTTGGAAGGAAAGTTAAGCTGCCCTGTAGAATGGGCGATAGACAAACCCGGCGGAGAGCTGATTTACGCCACTATAAGGAAAAGGAAGCCGGAGATCGTGTTTGAGACTGGCATAGCCAACGGCGCATCGTCTTACATAATACTCTCAGCACTAAAAAAGAACAAGAAAGGCAGACTTGTATCTACAGAAGTGCGCAAGAATACTGGCCAACTTGTAGAAGGGAACAGGAGTCGCTGGCAGATCTGCATCGGAAACCCAAGGACGATCTTCACCAAAACACTGGCCAGGCTAAATAGGGTTGATTTATTCATACATGACAGCAACCATGCCTACGTCACAATGCTTTTCGAATTTACTCATGTCCTAAAAAAGATGTCAAGTGATGGGGTAATAATGAGCGACGATGTAAGCGGCAACAAGGCGTTCATAGAGTTTGCAAGGAGGATAAAAGTGAGGCCAATGCTTTTCAGGATGAGATACAGGGAATTTGGGGTATTGTATTTAAATCAAAAAAGAAAGGGTTGACAAAGGTCAGTGCATGTCAGTTCCAAAAATAGGTCTTATATATCCGGATGCGATAAACGAATTAGACCTTAATAAACCGGAATTGCGCATACCGATGACCCTAAAAAAGATGGGCGTAGACACGGTCATATTCGCGCCCAAAAATAACCTGGGCAAGATTAAAGGGTTACCAAAAATGGTCATAATAGATAAGTATCACAAGGACAGCACATTCAATCTGATATATCAATTTAGCCTGGCGCTGCAATTGAATAAACTATCAAGGCGCGAGAAGCTTGATGTACTGCTGTTTTTGGTTGATTTTGTTGCGGCAGCCATAGTAAAAATATTAAATCCCAAGATCAAGATAGTTATCAGAAACGACATCGAACAAAAAAGTTTTGATGACGCCCCATACCCAAAGCCGCTAATAAAACTCTCATTTTTGATAAAAACAATGGTCGCGTCACTTTTGATCACGTATACCAAATATAATTATGACATGACCGTGGCTTTTGCGCCATTCACTAAGAGAAAGATGCGGATAGTGAGATGTCCCGTATCAGACAAGTTTCGTCTCAAAAAGCACGAAGGAAAAAACAGGGAAAAAGTCATATTGTGCGTTGCAAGAATTACCCCAATTAAAAGACAGGACATCCTCATACGCAGTTTTTCCAAACTCGCTGGAAAATATCCTTACTGGAAAGTGAGACTTGTAGGCCCCATAACCGACAAGGAGTATTTCAATAAGCTTAAATCGCTAATAAAAGAGTTTGGTCTTTATAAAAAAGTAGAATTTGCAACCTATATCCCTCAGGATAAGCTGAGGGAAGAATACCTTAAGGCATCGATATTCTGCCTGCCTTCAGACCGCGAGTCACCTGCGGCAGTAAGGGGAGAGGCAATGGCAATGGGACTTCCCATAGTCACAACCGACACTGTGGGCAGCGAGTACGTAAAGGGGAGGGGAATAGTGGTGCCCATAGGTGACGAGCAGGGAATAACCGAAGGGTTGGACAGGTTCATGGGAAGCCCAAAAGAGCGCGAAAAAGCCATAATGAAGGAGCGTGCATTTGCTGAAAAACTGGAGATAAAGAAGATAGTAAGATATCTGGTTTCTGAATTAGGGTATGAGATTAAATAACAAAGCCCCTAATATTATGGAGGCGTATGTATGAAGATTATGGTAATAGGCGTAGGGAGGCTCGGCTCGCAAGTCGCTTTTGTGACCATGCTAAAGTTAAATCCTGACGAGCTGATACTTTCTGACATAAAGGATCTGCGCGGAGATATCCTTGACCTGCAGCATGCGGCAAAAGGCATGGGCATAACAACCTTGATCACAGACAAAAAATCCCCGGCAGATTTCATAATACTGGCCCTCGGCGCCTCGCGTTCTCCAACCTCCCTTAATGAAAAAGATCTACTGCCGTTAAACAAGCCCCTACTTGAAAAGGTGGATATCAAGGAGTGCCTAAAGCCTGATACCACGATCATAGTCATGACCAACCCTGTTCGTGAGATGACCGAATTTGCTAAGACCATCTGGCCTGGCCATAATGTTGTAAATCCCGAGAAATACCTCTCGGCTATCAGGGACGGAAAAGCCGATGGCACCGAGATGATAAAGACAAAGGGATATACAAACTTCGGACCAGCAGTTTCTGCAGCACTTCTGATCGAAGAGCTGATGTCTGAAAGCCATAAAAGAAAGGCTGGTATACTATAAGCTCAAAGACGGGAGATAATGCACCTTCTCAATCCCCTCTCCTGACGACTTCAGATATTGCCCTATAGTACCTTTCCGAAACCAGCCTCCAGTCGTACTTTAGCATCGACTTCCTAGCTCTGGCACTAAGGGCATCAGTCTTATGCACTTTTGAAATAATGTCGCATATCTTGTCAGCATAGTCCTTAGGGTCGAAACCAGGCACTACGAAGAGACCCTCTCCAGGTCTGGCAAGCTCGTCCGCATGCACCCTCCCTGAGACGACAGCGGGAAGCCCGCAGCTCAGCGCCTCCAGCGCAACGAGCGCTATGCCCTCATACCTGCTTGGGAAGAGGAACAAGTCAGAAGCTTGATAGTACCTTATCTTCTCATATTCATCAACCCTGCCCACGAAGTTTATCTTATTGAGTATGCCTTCGTCTATCCCCTCATCCCTGACAAATTTCCTTCCCTCCTCCTCGGTAGTCCCTATCACGTTAAGCACGGCGTTCTCGCCCAACAGGTCAACTGCCCTGACAGCAACATCAAGCCCTTTTCTGAAAGGATCAAGCCCTATGTAGAGGATCTGCGTCGCCCCGTCCCTGAATCCGAGCCTCCTCCTGAGGGCTGCCCTCTTGCCCTTCGCGAGCGGCCTGTACTTTTCAGTGTCTACTCCATTATGAATAACTCTGATCTTTTCCCGTCTTATTCTGTAGTGTTTGATGAGCTCTTTCTTCGTAGACCTGGAAACCGCTATTATGTAGTCGGCAAGAGTGTAACTGTACCTCTCTATGATCTCTGCCATCAATCTACCCAAGATCCTCATGTGCAGGTTCTTTCTGGTCATGGACAATATTAGTTGCATGTGCGTCCCGTGCGACCTGGCTATGTAAACTGTGCCCTTCCTTCTCGTAAGTGCTGCCAGTATGCCTGCACCCATGTTTCCCCCTCCCTCGCCTATCAGTATGTCTGGGTTGAGTCTCTTCACGAGTCGGGATCCCTTTATCGAATAGACGATGATCCTCAGAAGTTCGTTCCGCGGCACCTTTATCCCAATTATCTTCCCCATCTCAGTCTTTTCAATCACGAAGTCCTTGTCTGCAAAGCATACGGTGATTATCTCAAATCCCTTCTTAAGCAGCCACTTGTTAGTGTTGTAGATCACCATCTCCCCACCGCCATGGGAATGGTATGGATTTCCCCCAACAAGATCAACTATCCTTACCATCGCTACCAGCCCTGATGAACATCTGCATCATCTGCTTAAGTATTATCTTTGTGTCGAACCTCTTCCTGGCTATGTTCTGGTTTGTTACCCTTCCGGAATGGAAGTCGCGAGGCCTCGCCTTGAGCCTGTACAGCTCTCTCAGAAACTTGATGTACTCTCCCGCGTTTCCATGTTCGGCTATGTAGAGCTTCGCGCCGGTCTCCCTAACCTCCCATGTCGCCGGATTCTTGCTTGATCCTATGACGTACAGGCCACTCGACATCCCCTCGAGCATGATCCTAGAGAATGTCTCCACAGCCGGTACGATTATCACATCTAGGGTGGCCATCATCCTGAACTTCTCCGCGTCGGTGACCCCTTTGAGGCAATGTATATTACTGTCTGTCTTCTCAGCGTCCAGTAGCCACGGATCCTGGGCGTCACCGATGAAGTAGAACTCAAAGTTTCCGTAATCGCCACTCTGCTTGAGCCTCTTTATGATATCCACCATTATGCTTACATCCTTGTTCACCCCCCCTATGTGCAAGACTCTCAGCTTCCTGGTCTTGTTCGAGGCCAGTGTGTAAAAACGCGAGTCAACAAACGTCGGCACGAAGAAGATGTTCATCCTTGGTATTCCCAGAGACTCCAGATACCTTCCCGCCTCCCTGGTTATCACATGGTGGTAAATGTTCCTCCTTGCCTCCCTTGTTGTAAGGATTGCGCGCATGAAACTGTTCAGTATCCACTCCAGGATCCTATGATTCTCCACGATGTGGCCATGCTTGATGTGCATACTGTACGCCGCGATGAGGTATCTCTGCCCCTTCGGTTTCGTTACGATATTCCATACGTAGTCGTAGATGCTGTACGGGAAGTATACCATCCTGTCCCTCGGCAGCCTTGAATAGGCAAAGAGATTGAAGTTGAACGGGAACTTTAGGTGAACGCATCCTACATTCTGTTTCGGAACATTCTTGAAGCGCTCTTTTATGTACGCATAATCCTTCCTCTCCGTTGCCCCCTTTGGCTTCTTGTCTGGCACAAGCACCTCAGCATCAATCCCGTGCTCATGAAGGTACTTTGTATAGTCGTAGATGTGCCGCTCGCTACTCCTGTAGGAGTACCTTATGTCGGCGGGGGTTATCAGCGCTACCTTCACCTTAGCATCACGTCTCTTAATCTTCTATGCAATGAGACTTTATAAGGATTCGTAGCATATTATCTTCGATAAAAGAACGGTGCTTCGCTTGCATGTGACTGTAGTAGTGCCAACGTACAAGACCAGAGACTCGATCAACAAACTTATGAAGAGCCTTGAGTCGCAGAGCTACAAGGACTTCAGCGTCATGGTGATATACAAGCCGTGGGACGGATACAAACAGAAGCTCGATCCGCTGAGGGAGTACGACCTTGACATAGACTTCGTCAGGCAGCCCGAAGGATTCTTCGAAGAGGCGATGAACGTCTCTTACAACAAGGCCGACGGCGACGTGGTGATACACACCGATGACGATGCTTACGCGTCCAGGAACTGGATCAGCGACCACGTCGACTTCCACATAAAGCACCAGAACGTGGGGATAGCAACCGGCATGGTGGACCAGAGCACATATCCTGACGGGAGGAAATTGTCGCGAGCGGCCACATTCATCAATGGGCAGAAATGGCGCATGAACGACTTTCGGCTGATAGACGGGCCCATAGACGAGAGGTTCAAGGGCTATAGTATGTACATAGGGAGATCCGGAATGCTCGTCGATACTGGAAGAAGACATAATATGATCAAGACGTTCAAGCAGCACGGGGTCAACATGAGCTGGAAGTGCGATGCCCTTCACGGATTCAAGTTTCCTGGATACTCACGGGTTATAAGCAGGAACGAGCAAGCAGCGGCGCTGGAGGTGATAAACAGGAAGTTCGATGCCGTCTGGTTCGACAGGGGGAAGGTCTTCCACCCTCTTGGCGAATCGGCAAGCAGGACTATGTCTACCGAGCTTCTGATAAGCGACGTCATCTTCTCATACTACGTCTCCAGATTCTACGATGTTGATCTCGGGATTCTCAGGTTAAGGACGAGGATATCCGACGTGCTCACGAGGATTGCCACGTTGAACAGGAACTGCGGATACGAGATAGGATATGAGATAACAAGTGATGCAGTGAAAGGAAGATGGCAGCCGCACAGGGTAAGAAAGGAGGAGATAGCACGGCTATCGGGGATTGGAGAATCATGAAAAGTCCAGCGGTATTTCTTGACAGGGACGGGGTGGTGATAAAGAACGTTCCGAACATGTGCAATATGAAGAAGTTGAAGATATTCGCATCAACGGCCAAGGCGGTGAAGATGCTCAAGGAATCGGGTTTTCTCGTCATAATAGTGACAAACCAGCCCCAGATAGCAAAGGGATTCTGCACTGAGAGGACGGTAAGGCGTATCAACAAGAAGATAATCGACGATCTCGCAAAGAAGGGCGCCGTCATAGACTGGGTGTACTACTGCCCGCACCATCCAGAGAAGGGATTCCCAGGTGAGATCGCAAGGTACAAGATAATATGCTCGTGCAGAAAGCCCAAGATAGGAATGCTTGAGAAGGCAAAGAAGAGATTCGGGATAGACATGTCAAGGTCCTTTATCGTCGGGGACTCCACGACTGACATAAGGACTGGGAAGAATGCGGCTGGAAGATACCCGGGATTCCGGTCAGTACTGGTGAAGACCGGCCTTGCAGGGAAGGATGGCGTCTTCGAAGCCAAACCGGACTTCTCCGTCGGCAATGTGCTCAATGCAGCTGAGCTGATAAGGTCGCTTTCCGATAGAGAGGAAAGGCGCGTCATAAGGGTTATAAAATCGAAAGTCAATTAGACAGGAGTTGATAAAATGGATAGCATCAAGGGACAGACCTTCTTCATAACCGGGGGATCCGGATTCATAGGCAGCAATCTCTCGGAGAGGCTCATAAACGAGGGCGCGCGCGTCATAGTATACGATAATCTCAACACCGGCAGGCAAGAGTACATCCAGCATCTTATTGGGAACAAGAACTTCGAGTTCGTGAAAGGCGATGTCCTTGACAAAGATGCCCTCTCAAAGGCCATGAAGGGAAAGGGAGTGACAACGATCATCCATCTTGCCGCAAACGGGGACATACAGAAGGGGACCAATGATACTACGGTGGACCTGAATCAGGGAACCATAGCCACATACAACGTGCTTGAGGAAGCTAGGAAGTGCGACGTAAAGAACATTGCATACTCCTCTTCAAGCGTCGTGTACGGGCTTGCAAAGATAAAGCCCGCTCCGGAGGACCTGCCAAGCAGGCCGATATCCCTATACGGGGCGTCGAAGGCCAGCGCCGAGACCGAGATAATGGCATTCTCGTACCTCTTCGGGATGAACTACTACATCTTCAGGTACGCAAACATAATAGGGAAGAACCAGTCAAGGGGTGTGGTGCCTGACCTGATGAGAAAGATCGGTGCCAACAGCAAGGAGCTCGAGGTTCTTGGAGACGGGAACCAGACCAAGTCCTACCTGAACATTAACGATTGCATGAACGGTATGATCCTCATAATGACAAAGTCAAAGTCAGGGGAGAACATATACAACCTCGGCAATGATGACAGGATAAGTGTAAGGGAGATAGCAGAGATGATAGTCGCGAAGGCAGCTCCGGGGGCCAATATACGGTACACCGGAAGCCAGGGTGGATGGAAAGGGGACATAGCCGACACCTCGATAAGCGTTGAGAAGATAAAGAAGGAAGGGTTCCTGCCATCGATGAACTCGAGAAAGGCGATAGAGAACTCGATAAACGGGATCATGACTGGAAAGTGGTAGCGCAGCGTCCGTTCAGGCGACTATGATGGCCTTGATGTTGGCGAATTCGAGCAGGCTGTACTTGGAGAACTCCCTGCCCATGCCGCTCTTCTTGATCCCCCCGAACGGGAACCTGTAATCGGAATTTGCCCCTCTGTTCACGCACGCCATTCCCGACTCCATAATCCTGGCGATCCTCTCACCCTTCTGCAAATCCCTGGTCCATACGCTTGCCCCCAGCCCGTACTCCGTGCCGTTAGCCAGTTTTATCGCATCATCCTCTCCCTTGACCCTTATTATCGGTATGACCGGGCCGAAGACCTCCTCGGTCATGACCTTCATGTTCTTCTTCACTTCTGTGAGCACAGTGGGCTGGTAGAAGAAGCCCCTGCTTCCAAGCCTGCCTCCGCCGCACTCAACCTTCGCCCCCTTCTCAATCGCATCCTTCACCTGCGCATCTAGCTTCTGGAGCTGCTCCATGTTGGCCAGAGGACCTATCTGCGTCTTTGGATCAAGCGGATCCCCGACAACGAGACCCTTCGTGTTCTCGATCACCTTCCTGCTGAAATCATCAGCGACCTCGCGCACCACGATAAACCTCTTTGAAGCGGAGCAGCTCTGCCCAGTGGATGCGATTCTTGTCTCCACGGCCTTCTTCGCTGCAAGATCCAGATCTGCATCGGAAAGCACTACGAACGGATTGGATCCGCCGAGCTCCAGCACGATCTTCTTTATGTTGGCCGCGGCGAGCTTCGCCATGGCCTTTCCCGCGTCGAATCCGCTGGTCACCGAGACCGCATCTATGTACCTGCTCCGCACAAGCTTCGGCACGACGTCGTGCTCTGTTATGATCGTCCTGAAAGTGTTCTCAGGGAACCCGGCTTCCCTGAATGCATCCTCAAGCGCCATGGCGCACATCGGCACCATGTTCGAGTGCCTAAGCACTACGGTGTTGCCTACCACCATTGCCGGAGCAGCGCAACGTATCACCTGCGTAAACGGATAGTTCCACGGCATCACCGCGAGGACCACTCCAAGAGGCTCGAATGCGACATAGCTCTTCTGGTACTCTGTCTTTACCTCCTCGTCCTGGAGCCATCCCTTGCTGTTGTCCGCGAAGTAGTTGCAGAGCTTCACGCACGTCGCTATCTCGGAGAGCGCCTGGCCGTTCGTCCTTCCCATCTCGATGCCCATGAGCCTGGCGTACTCCTCCTTCCTCGACTCGAAGACCTTTCCGAGGTTCCTGAGCAGAGCAGTCCTCCGGTCTATTCCCAGATCCCTCCATGCGGTGAATGCCCCCTTGACCGACTTGCATATCTCCAGCGACTGCTCCGCAGTAAGCGGCTCGAACTCCTTGTTCACTTCCTCGGTTGCGGGGTTCCGCGATATTATCCGCATGGCTATCTCACTTCTACGTCCTTTATCCTGAGCCTGTACTCGGTTCTCGGCGTCTTGAGTATCTGCCTGTAGTCCTCGGCCTTCTTGTCCAGATCCGATGCGACCACATGCCAGTGCCCAGGTATCGTGCTGAACTCGTCCCTGTGTATCGAAAAACTATCAGTATACGAGAAGAAGTAAGTTATGCAGAACCTCCTGAACTCCTCCATTACCCTCTTCCTTGTCGCGGGAGAAAGCTTCTTAGTGTGCTTTCTGTAGAGGCACATCACCCTTCCCTTGTGACCCTTCATCGTCTTTGTATCCAGTATCATTATGTCTCTGGTGATAAGGTGTATCTTCTCCTTCCTCTCGTCGATCCTGCACAATGGACAGTCCATGCAATCCTCCTACGGTTTTTCACTGCAACCACGACTCTGTTCTGGCGATTGCCGAGATACAAGTCTAATACAGGAGCTAGAGATATAAAGTTATATCCCCACCAATAATATCACGTGCTTCATACGCCGTACCTAATCATCGCGACCACGACGGACGTATCCGGTAACAATATCGTCATATGCGCCGTCTGCGACTTTGGGAAAGGACGGCACACATAATACAATGGGATGCTGATATGACAAAGACTGCAGACGAAGAGATAAACAAGATAAAAGTCAGGATAGCCCCAACACTAAGGAGAAACGATGTCAAAAAAGCAGCCATATTCGGGTCGTATGCCTGGGGCGAAGCCAGGAGACCGGGCGATGTAGATCTACTGGTAGCGTTTAATAAGCCAAAAGGACCCGGATTTGCCAAACTCAAACTTGCACCGGAAAGGATACTTAAGAGGAATGTCGATCTACTTACGTACACCTCTATAAATCCACATATCAGAAGGGAGGTGCTCGACGAAGCGGTGAGGACCCTATGAAAAGAGATGCGTCAGTATTCTTAAAGCACATATTGGAGAGTACAGGGATAATAGAGAAGTACGTAAAGGGCCACTCAGAGCAGGACTTTCTAGGCTCAATGGCATTACAGATGCAGGATCATTTAGAGAATAGCAACAGCGGATCTCCCGAAGCTAGTCTGAGATACTAAAGATGCTAGACAAAGAAGGTAAATAACTATGTTAATCATCTTTCCAAAGTGTACACCATGGTTTCACTCAGCATAATCGCGCCCACAATGAACGAGCCTACGGCTCCGAAGACCATTCGGGATCTTATCCGCGCCTTCGGGAGGTCCGCCGAGATAATAGTCGTTGACAAGAGCAGCGAGGCAAACAGGCGGCAGCTCGTAAAGACAGGCGCGAAGGTCATAAAACAGGAGTCAACGGGCTACGAGAACGCGCTCATGGACGGGTTCCGCGCCGCGAATGGCAGCATCATATCCACGATAGATCCTGACGGAACCTACTCCGTGGAAGACTTCAAGCGCGTGGTCAGCGCGGTCAGGTCGGGGAGGGCCGATTTTGTCAGCGGAAACAGATTCGGCAAGCTCCATGAGGGTGCCATGACGACCTCCATAGCCCTGGGCAACAAGTTCCTCACATGGCTGTACAGGCGGCTCTACAAAGAGGAGATACATGATGTACTTAGCGGCTCCTTTGCCATGACCAGGAAGGCGTTCGAGGCGATAAGGAAAGAGGAGACGTACCGCGCCGGTACCTTATTTTTCGAGATAGAGCTGGCCAGGCGCGGATTTAAATTGATTGATATACCAATAAATTATCATCCGAGGGTAGGCTCCGTGTCCAAGATCTCCAAGGCGAAACCAATTTATGGGATGAACATAGCAAGGCACACCATAAGATTTGCCAGGGACTACAACCCGCTTCTCATGTTCGGCAGCATCGGGCTCATAATGATACTGGCAGGCCTGATAATAGGCGCGTTCGTACTCGCCAACTATCTCTCAACCGGGGCGCTCACCGAGATCGGAAGGGCGCTGATCGCATTCATGCTGATAGTCCTCGGATTCCTCTCGATCCTAGGCGGACTCCTCCTTGACCTTCTGCTAAGGATAGAGAAGGAGCTGTTGAGGAACAGGCATGATTAGTTCCCACCAGACTCATCCCTCATCTGCCTGAGAACCCTCTCGGCAAAGCGCTTTATGCCCGGCCGCACCCTTATTATATCGATTCCCCTCCCACGTATCCCGTAGACCACTATCGAGTTCATAGGCGCAAAGTGAATGCACGCCAGCGAGGCGAGATCCTCTTCGCCATAAACGCGTATGCCTACCGGCCTGCTCGACTTACTGGCAGTATCCACGGCATTCCAGAGTTCCCTGCTTATGCTTCCCGGCCTGTTCCTCGCCTTCAATGGACTCCTGAATCTCCTCCTTATCGCAGATACGGATATTCTGCCTCTCGCGGTCCGGTTGTCGAATATCGCTACAGACGGCGTGAAGCCTTCCTTCAGCAGGGTGCCGACTACGATATCGCCTACCGCGAATATCCTGTCACCTTCCTCGATGTTCACCCCCAGGTCCCTGGTCTGTATCAACTTCCCGAATACCTTTCCCAAACTCTTCCTGATATGGTCGGGCAGTATGAGGTCCCCTCTGAAACTGAACGGCATGAAGATAATTCACAATATAAATTAATAAGCGGCATGGGCCTTGACGGTTTATGCCCTCCTCCTTCCTCCTAAATAAATCCTGCGCTCCGCCTTAGCTAGCCTGCCGAGGTAATAGTGGATCAGGAGGAGGTTCACCACTATTATCGCCGCGAGTATCCAGGCCTGGTAAGCAGCAACGTAGGAGATAACGGCAGAGACCTCGAGCGAGCTTGCTCCGAAGAAGAGGAGCACCGTGCCAAGAAACGGGTATGTGCACGAGCACGTCACCGCAAGGCTTCCTATCGAAGGCAGCGCGGCACTGAGCACACCCTCCTCCGCTGCAGCGGTGGCGCCGAGGAGCGCGTTTCGTATCGAGAAGATGCCCAACGCGAGCAGTATCCCTGCAGTGCCCACCATGAGGTAGACAATGTACACGGGCACGGAGATTAGGAAGATGCCGTAGTTGCTTGAGGCCACCAGATAGTTAATAATCCAGAAATAGGCGAGCGCTCCTGCCGTGGCTATGCCTACGTACATCTCTGAAGTAAGGACCTCGAGGAGCACGTGCCCCCTCCCTATAGACTGCTTTGCTTCCATATAGGCATCACAACATTTACTTGAGAGTCTCAATTCTCTGTATAGCGCTCAGGTTGCAGACCGGAGCCGTGTTGTTGATGGACCTGCACACCCCTGCTATGTATATGTCAGCCGCAGCGTACTCGGTCCATGCGAACTGGTCGTTAGGGTTTCCGAGCTGCGAGAGAACCTGCCCGTGGGTCATGTAAGTGAGGGGCAGGCTCTGCGACTGTGGTGTCGTGTTTCCGAAGTCCACGGCATCCGCGCCTCCGAAGAGGCTGTTGCCCCATATGGTGTAAGGCGTGCCCTTGAAAGACGTGGAGTTGCTTCCCTGAAGCCCGAGCAGGTAGCTGAATACGCTCTTGTATGTTGCATTGCCGGTGTTGTTTACCTCCGCGCCTATGACCGGCAGCGACTGGATGAAGAAGCCACCAGTTATGTTGCCCTGGCCCTCTATCGGAAGGAAGTTTATGTACCTGCTGGAGTAGTATGCGCCTAAGGATATCGCGTGCGGTGCAACCGCAAGCGTGTCCTGCCGCGTGTAGTTCGCGACGTTCCAGTACAGCGTCGGGACGTCATAGTCGCTGTAGGAGCTGTATCCCTGGAAGAGCTGCGAGAAGTTTCCGAACCTCGAGAGCGCAAGCGCCATCGCCCACCGGTTCTCACCACAGAAGATGCATGTTATCGATCCAAGGTAAACTACCGAAGGCTTGTTGTTGACCATGAAGGCGTTTACCGGGGCATAGTTCGGAAGAACCTCGTTCTGTATGGAGCCGTTGAGGTACATCAGTCCAGCGGTCTCGAAGTACGAGTTTGGAGCGTCGTTTATCACAGCAAGAGCGCTGGCATTAAGTGGCTGATTTATCCCTGCAGTGGTGTGTCCGAAGCTGCTTCCACCGGATGTGTTTGCAATGGAAGTGGCGGAGCGGCCGTAAGAGAGGTTTACCAGGTTCTTTATCTGGTTTGAGGTAAGCTGGCCAAGTTGCTGCGCAGGGCTCGAGAGCGTGGCGTACACCGCATAAGATGCTACTGCAAGAGCCGCTACCGCAAGCACAAGGGCAGCAATAACAAGGACTCCTGCCCCTGCGGCAGGTGCGTATCCTCTGCTCCTCACCGGACGGTTCCTAACATTCTTTCTAACAGGCATATCAATACCAGAATAGCTTTGCCAGTGAAGATATATAATCCACACGGTTCGCTGCAGATCTGTAATGATAAATGATCCGACACGCAAACCCATCATTTCAATGGTGGGCTAGGGGCGTGAGAAGGCATATAAATCGGACATCCAATAGAGATTCAACAGAAGTCGCGCGGACGCGTAATGAGCGGATGCCCATGGGTTGCGTTTCTGTTCACCATAACCCATGCGAAAGGCTCCGAGAGGAATGGTCGCGTTTACCGAATCGCCGTAGAGGCGAGGGAAGCCCACGTTTTAAAACGTGGGAGGATTTCACAATATCGACTATGGCACCCGGCATTCAGCAGGATTTCCCTAAGTCTGGCCAATCTCTGAGAACCGATAAAACAGATCCTCTGCAGGAGCAGTGATTGCAGCAGTAGTGGCAGTAGTGATAATAATTCTGGTTCTCTGGTACTACTTCACGCATGCCAGGAGATCAAGAAGGTAGCATCAAGTCACATGAGTTCTCCTTATCCCTGTCCTCATCTGCAAGAAGTCTATAACCATATCTTTGGCATCTCCTGATTATTAAGCCTTGCCTGCAGGTCTTCCTTGCATCACTAAACTTAAATATCACAAACGGGATAGGTAATTGGGAGGAGAAGATGCTGGCACAGCGAGCGGAGAGGCTCAGGGAGTCGCCCCTCGCCATGCTGCTGCGTCCTGATCCTGGGAACGAGATCGAGGACACGAACAGGGCCACGGAACTTCAGGAGAGGCTTGACCAGAGGGATTACGCAGAGAAAAAGGCAAGCCTCGAATCGAAGAGGAGAGATGGACACGGCTCTGCATTCCAGACGATACTCCGGATAACCCCTGTTGTGGAGGGAATAGGAGAGGTGCAGGCAGGCGGAAGCGCCATTGTTGTGCTCTTCTCCAGGATAAAGAGAAATGACGATGCTCCTGTCAGCATCAGATCTGTGCACGGCAATGGCTTTGGAATCACGGAGTCGGAAGAGGACAATATAACCAGATGACAAATTAGCTGCTGTGAGACAGGGCAGCGACAATAATAAAAATGCTATCTCTGACAAGTTATCGGGTCAGATGGCCGGGCAGGAGAGCCTTGAAGAGGAGATCGAGAAGGAGTATGCCGGAAGGCCGGCCCAGCATGACATTAGTGGCGAGCCACCAGGCTCTGCAAAACTAGGGCAACCAGGAAAGATAGGCGGGATCAGGTTCTTTGTGATAGCGATACTCGGAGCAGTCATAGAGTCTATCGCAGCAGGGCTGAGCACGCAGACCCTGCTGATATGGGCGCTCATAGCATCGATAATAGGATACCCATTCTTCCTGAAGGCTAGGAAGGCGAAGAAGCCAGACGCGTATGTTTATGGCACCGTCTTCTTTTCATCCGCGGTGTTCAGCGTTCTAGGCATCATCGCCGTATACATAATCCTAAGGGAGAAGGGTCTCGCCGAGTGACGCGGCGAAGCCGCATCGTGTTGACAAGGAAGAGAGCCTACGTCTTTGTAGATTCTTTGTAGATTCCATATAAGAATCTATCATTACGTATCCAATCATATGCGCGTGCGACCCGGCATCGCAGAGGCCGAGAGAGTACTGCCTGGCCTGGTATGGCCATCCAGAAGAGACAGCCTCCTCACGAGCTCCCCCGGTTTCAGGGAGAGGCGTGTCTCATCGTTGCTAACCGCAAAAACCACGGTAAAGAGCGCATCCGAAGAGGCGTGCAAGTGGTCACTGCTCGAGCACGGGGTGGTGGCATACTATGAAGTGCACACGTTTCCGATAAGTGATGGGGTGCATGCATACCTTCCTGACTTCACCATTGAGCTTACGGTAAACGGCAGGCAGGTGATTCTTGAGCCGCACGGATTTCCCTCCGGGATCTACGCGAGCAGATCTGCGCAGAGGGCCATCAGCGAGAGGAACAGGGCTTACACGAGCAAGATCGGCATGTTCCACAAGGAGTACGGTTCAGACCTGTACCTGATACTGATCTCAGACCACCATGGCCGTAGCCTGGCCAAGATTGCTGATGAGTACTGGCAGATCCCGATAATGAGTGCGCATCCAGCCGCGAGCTACCGAGCAGGGAAGAGAAGGCTTGATGCGCAGCTCGATGGTCTGATACGGCGTTCGGACCAGAGCGCACTGTTCGGCTACGGCGAAAACGCAAGGCTCAAGGAGCTCGCGCGCGCAAGCTGATCACTCAATCTTCCTGAAGAGGTGCTCCCCCCTGACTGCGTTGCCCTTCCACTCCATGAACCTGCAGTCCTTGAGCGTGCCTGGGCTGACGCCAAGCTGCGCGTTAAGCTTCTCCGAAGTCTCAGGCATGTAAGGGGATACGAGTATAGAGAGTATTCTGCACGCCTCGAGCAGGTTGTATAGTGAATTCGAGAGCTCGGCCCCCTCAAGCTTCCACGGGGCCTTTTCATTGACGTACTTGTTAGAGGCCCTGACGAACGACCAGATCTCCTCAAGCGCTCCGAACGGATCGAACCTGTCCATGCGCTCCGTTATCTTATCGAGCCTCAGATGGCTCTCGAGCTCCGGCCTTCCGGCTATCGGGCCGTTGAATCTGCCTGTAAGCGTGAGCGTCCTTGAGACCAGGTTGCCGAGATCCGCCACAAGCTCGCCGTTTATCCTTGTGATCATCGCCTTCTCCGAGAAGTCGCCGTCCTCGCTTATCGGCTTCTCCCTTACCAGGAAGTACCTGAACGTGTCTGCCGAGTACTTTCTCACCATCTCAACCGGATCGACGACGTTTCCAACCGACTTGGACATCTTCTTCCCATCGACGGTCCACCATCCGTGGGCAAATATCCTCTTCGGTATCTGAAGCCCGGCAGACATCAGCATGGCCGGCCAGACGACCGCATGGAACCAGTTTATCTCCTTCCCAACGAGGTGCGTGTCGGCAGGCCATAGGGCTTCCGACTCCTTCGACCGCCATCCTATGCCGGAGAGGTATCCTACGAGAGCCTCGACCCAGACATAGACGGTCCTGCTCTTGTCGAGCGGAAACGGGACCCCCCACTTTATCGCTGCCCTTGTTATGGAAAGGTCCTTCAGCCCCGCCTTGACCCTGTTCTTTATCTCATCCGCCCTCAACTCCGGGGAGAGGAACTGCGGATGGCTTGCGTAGTGATCGAGAAGCCTCTGCTGGTACTCGCTCAGCTTGAAGAAGTAGCTCTCCTCCTTGACCTTCTTGACCTCCCTTCCGCAGTCCGGGCATCGTCCATCGACAAGCTGCAGGTCGGTGAAGAACGTCTCGTCAGGAATGCAGTACCATCCCTCATACTCCCCTTTGTAGATGTCGCCGCTCTTGTTCATCAGCTCCACGAATCGCGATGCAGCCTCCTCGTGCGCCGGGCTCGATGTCCGTACGAATCCATCATATGAGATGTTGAGGTCCTTCCAAACCCCCTTGTATATATCGGCAAGGCCGTCCACATACTGCTGCGGCGTCATGCCCTTAGCGTCAGCGGCCTTCTGGTTCTTCTCGCCATGCTCGTCGGTGCCGGTAAGGAAGAAGACCTTCTCTCCGTTGAGCCTGTGCCACCTCGCCATTATGTCAGCGGTTACCGTTGCAAATGCGTGGCCGATGTGCGGCTTGTCATTCACGTAGTACAGCGGAGTCGTTATGTAGAACTTCTGCATCAAACCCGTCCCTTTGTAGAATCTCAAGAGCGCAATGCTGATATCTGCACGAAAAAGGTTAATATAACTCCTCCAAGACCGGGAATCCGCCTGCGATGCATTTATTAACCCAACGTCGAACACTGGTACAATTCCACTATTCCAACGCATTCAGCCTCTTTTTATTACTTTACGGGTCATAGGTTCTTCTGGCAGGAATAGAGGTGTGCAATCATGGCTGATGACGCTGAGGACGGGGCCCTCGAGAACAAGTTGATCGAGGACAAGTTCATCGACTTCTATAACCAGTACTATCAGGAGCAGCTCAACGACCTCTACGTTGCATATCCCAAGAAGAGGAGCATTGAGCTCGACATCAAGAACCTTGAGAGGTTTGACGCGGAACTTGCGAACGAGCTGATAGAGAATCCAGACCCGACGCTGATGAGGGCCAACTCCGCCCTCGCAAGGCTCAATCCGCATCCCATCCAGAAGTACCCGGTCCACGCAAGGTTCTTCGGCATAGACCTGAACATGCCGATGATACAGGACGTAGGCTCTGAGTACATAGGCAAGATGCTCACTCTAGACTCGCTGGTTGTGAAGAGGGCAGAGATAACCCCCAAGGTCAACATAGGCGTATTCAAGTGCTCCTTCTGCAACACGGTAACAAAGGTCAAGCTCGACAAGGACGAGATCCCGGAGATCTGCCCGCAGTGCAAGAGGAGGTCGCTCAAGCAGCAGAACGCCGAGTCAGAGTTCGTCAACCTGCAGAGGATTGCGGTGCAGGACCCACTCGAGAAACTAAAAGGAAGCACTCCGACATGGCAGCTCGAGGTCTGGCTCGAGGACGACATGGTGAACACCATAGTCCCCGGAGACAGGGTGGACATAACGGGAATACTTCGCATAAAGCCCAGAAGGAGCTTCAGGGGCAAGGAGGAGAAGGCCCTCTTCACGGTGTTCTTCGACTCGATCTCGATCAAGCAGAAGCAGAAGGAGTTCGCGGAGATAGACATAACTCTCGACGAGGAGAAGCAGATAAAGGAGATGGCTACCGATCCGAGGATCTTCGAGAAGATCTCAAAGTCCATAGCCCCGTCGATCTACGGATACGACGAGATAAAGCAGGCGCTTGCGCTCCAGCTCTTCGGAGGAACCCCGGACAAGACGCTTGTCGACGGCGGAATAATAAGGAACGACATGCACGTACTTCTCATAGGGGATCCAGGAAGCGCGAAGACGAGACTGCTCCAGGCGATAACCACCATAGTTCCGAAGGGCATATACGTGAGCGGAAAGTCGACCACATCCGCGGGTCTTACCGCTTCGGCGGAGAGGGACGACTTCGCCGAAGGAGGATGGACGCTCAAGGCCGGGGCACTTGTTTTGGGAAATGGCGGAACAGTGGCCATCGACGAGTTCGACAAGATAGGCGACGAGGACAAGTCATCGTTGCTCGAGGCGCTCGAGTCGCAGACGATCAGCGTCGCGAAGGCCGGAATCGTAGCAAAGTTCCGCGCAAAGACCTCGGTGCTCGCAGCCGCGAACCCCAAGTTCGGAAGGTTCGACAGGAACATGCTTCCGGCAGAGCAGTTCGACATACCTCCAGCGCTTCTCTCAAGATTCGATCTCATATTCCCAATAACGGACGTGCTCGACGAGGAGAGGGACAAGCAGATAGCACAGCACATAATGATACAGCACAGCGCGGCAGGGGCGAAGATCTCGCAGATACAGAATTACCAGCAGGTGGAGCTTCCCCCGATAGAGTCATCGATGCTCAGGAAGTACGTGGCGTACGCAAGGAAGAACATCAAGCCGATGCTGACACCGGAAGCCGGTAAGAGGATTGAGGACTACTACCTCCAGCTGAGAAAGATAGGGATAAAAGAGGGAGCAACACCGATAACGCCGAGGCAGATAGAGGGGCTGATAAGACTTGCAGAGGCCAGCGCAAAGACAAGGCTCTCAACAAAGATCGGCACGAAGGATGCGGATCTTGGGATATTGCTCTTCGAGTACATGCTCAACACCCTCGCGGTCGACAGGGGCGGAAGGAGGGACATAGACATACTAACCACGGGACTCTCAAGGGAGAAGGTCAACAAGATAACATCGCTGCTCGAGATAGTGAAGAAGCTTGATCAGGAGGAGGACGGAGCCAAGATCGTCAGGATACTCGAGGAGGCGGAGAAGGCGGGAATGGACGGTGCCACGGCGAAGAAGTATCTGGACGAGCTGGAGAGGACCGGAGACATCTTCAGCCCCAAGCCCGGAATACTGCGCCTCGTGAGAAGGGACGAAGGCTGAGCCTGCGGGCAAGCTTTCTTAACAATGTGAGCGGGAAATCCCACGCCATTTATGGGTGGGATGAAAACGAACCGCTGCCATAGAAAGTATAATGCCGATATGTATATATAAG
>JAJYXH010000035.1 GCA_021791075.1 Microcaldota archaeon | reverse complement strand
ACAAAAGGGCGTTTGGCTGGAAAATATGGCAGAAAAGGGATGATAGAATAGGCACTGCAATAGACTGCATCGTTGCTTTGCATAACCTTTTCAGAATGGGCTGTGATTGAATTTTGTCCCAAAGCCGTGGCTGTAAGAGGGGATTAGAGCCCCGTTTTCCCATAGTGAATTGGGTTGTGGAAACGTCGCGGAATATGTCAAATGCCGTGTCTAATTCTTAATCGTCCATTGTCGGCATGTGGAATGGAAGAACTACTTAAGGTTTGACAGTTGATAAGCCAAAAGCCGCCTGGAACTGTCGAGCGAAATGGCAAAACTGTTTGAGTTTTTGAAATAACTGAAGCTTATAAGACGGTCTCCATAAACCGCGAGCATTAGTGGAGTTTCGTTAGGGATAAAGAGGTAGCTAGATCCATTGAGACTCCCCCTAATATAACTGTAATTGTGGGCGATCGTGTTATTCAGTGACGCATTGAAGAACTTGTTTGTATAGGAATTGTTTGAGAAGGTATAGATTATTACAAGGAATTCGTACTCGTAGATGCCCGTACTCTTGTTGTTGATGAGGATTTCATTCGAGAAAAACTCGCCCAGTGCCACCTGTTTTGCAGCGGCCGCAGCAAAATCGCTGCTCAGATTCGCCGTCTGGTTTGAGCAGATTGGCGACTGCCCTGTCCAGTTGCCTCCCAACACGGAGTCTATCTGGTTTATAGAGATCATATCACCGTATCTTTGGAAATTAAGCGTGTTTGAGGCAGGAGCAGTAATCGGCACGCCAGATAAGATATGATACGAAAGATACCCTAATGCCCAGAGTGTAACTACTGCTGCAGCAACAATTATCAATAGGCGTTTTCTGGAAGGCATTATATCTGATCTATATAGGAACTTGACATTTGAATTCAACAGGCCTGTTTTTATTTCATATCAATGGAGACTCCAAGATATTTTCGTCATCAAGGCGTTTTCATGATTTCGTTATTCAACATACCTATATTCGCTTTATGACTATTTGTCAAGTTCCTACTGATCTATAAGATGGGACGTGTTATAAAAGTCTTTTCGAAGGAATAGGATGATGGTGCGAACGCCGGGATTTGAACCAGGGTTTTTGGCTTCCGTATCAACAGGCTAAAGGCAGATTAGGCAGATAAGATTGGATCTATCCTTAGTTTTAACGGTAGGTCTATCTCGTTTGGTTCTTTTGTATTTTTGAATCTTTTCGTAAACCCCAATATAGTGAAGCCCACTATCTTCTTTGTCTTTGCGTCCCTATGCGCTATTATATCATCTTCCAGCTCTTCGGATATGGCCTTTTTAGGTGCGCCTATGGTTATGTCCAAGGTATCTCCTTCCTTGTCGAAATAGAATCTTATTTTGGCCATATGTTACCGCCTGTTTTTATTCTGTCCGCAATATATCCTGTTACTACGAAACCTTCACCATTAGTTATTTTGACGACTATAATTAAATACCTTCCTTTTACTTCTCCATACGAGATATAATACAGCCATACGTTCGGGTCGTGTACGCTTCTTTTTATCATCTCTGGACTTGTTAAGGCCGTCTTGATGTTTTCTGTCAAGCCTTTCATTACAGGATGCACACCAATTATACGCGTTAATCTCTCTTTGGTAAGCCTGATTCTTTTGTTGAGAGGTGTGTATGCAATAAAGATTGCTATGTCCATGGTCGATCACGACAGTGAAAGTGCGAACGCCGGGATTTGAACCCGGGTTTTTGGCTTGGAAGGCCAGAGTCCTACCAGGCTAGACTACGTTCGCATTATTGCAGAATAAGATTGTCGTGACAGGTATAAAAATGGTGCTAGTACCACATCCGTTTTCTCATCGCCTCTGGCATCGGCCTGCTCCCGTACTCTTCAAGTCTCTCCATTACTGATCTGGCAGAGCTTCTAAAGCTCACTCCGTCCAGATATTTCTTCGTATCCTTAAGCGACTCCCTCTCGTATGCAACTGCCTTGGCAAAGACCTTCCTGTCCGGGACCCTTGACTCGGCGAATGCAATCCTCCTTCCCTTTCCGAAGATCTTCCTGAAGATCAACCTTGACCTTGGCATATGGAAGTCGGAGGTGACTACAAGAATCGATGGTTGCCTCCCTGCGGCGTCTATCTTGAGCTTTGTGTAGAAAGCGTTCCCGATGGTGTTGCGCGCCTTCTGCTCCGTCGCTATAGAACCGGGCTTGATGCCCTTGGAGACGAGATATCTCTTCATGACCTCTGCCTCAGTGCCCACGGCTCCCTTCATCCTGCCGCCTCCGGTGACTACTATCTTTTTGGCGAGACCCGCATGGTAGAGCTCTGCGGCCTTGTCCAGCCTTGTGATGAGTATGTTGTAGAGCCTGCTCCTTGAATCCGTAAGGAATCCGAGGACGACGATGTAGTCAAACTTGCCTTTCATCTCATCAATTCCTGTGCCAAACAAACAGAGGGATTATACTCTCCTTCCCCTTCTTCCGCCCGGCCTCTTTGTAGTGTCCGTCGGAATCGGGGTGACGTCCTCGATGCTCCCGATCTTGAATCCGCTCCTTGCGAGCGCCCTGACCACCGACTGCGCCCCGTGTCCCGGAGTCTTCGAGTTGTGCCCCCCCGGAGCCCTTATCTTTATGTTGATGTGCGTGACCCCCTTCTCAAGGGCGTTCGCGGCGACCTTGTAGGTAGCCTGCATAGCAGCGTAAGGCGATCCCCCCTCGTGCCCCGCGTCGACGACCATTCCGCCGCTGCCCGTTGATATCGTCTCTGATCCGGAGAGGTCCGTGACCGTTATTATCGTGTTGTTCTTCGATGAGTATACATGCGCTACGCCCCACCTGGTTCCCTTGGGCTTTATCCTCTGCTGCACGTCGGCTACTACGTTCTCGTATGCGACAAGGCCCTTCTTAGACTCCTTCTGTTTCTGCTGCGACTGTTCAGCTACCTTCTTCGTTTTCGGGCTTGCCATGATCATTCACCTTTGGGTTCCTCCTTCTTCTCTTCGGTTGCAGGCGCGGGCGCCTTCGATGCGCCAGTCGCAGTTGCCCCCTGCTTTGCATTGTGATCGAGATTTATTGGCTTGTAGTACGAGATCATTCCCTCCTCGCTCTTCGTGACGAGGTACCCTGCCGCATTGATCTTCCTTCCGTTGACGGAGATGAACCCGTGCGAGATCAGCTGGCGGGCCTGCCTTGCACTCTTTGCCATTCCCTTTCTGAATACTATTGACTGCAATCTTCTCTCGAGTATGGCCTCAGGGCTTACCACGAGAAGGTCGTCGAGCGTTGCCTCGGGCTTGACTATCCCGTACCTTGCCAGCCTTGCTATCATCTGGCTTCCGACCTGGTTAGAGGATCTTCCTGCGAGAACCTCCCTGACGTTCCTCCTTATCTTTCCGACCTCTGTTGTCGCCTTCCAGAGCTCCCTCAGGTTGCTGAGCCCATACTTGTCCCTGATGCCATGCTCCTGGTCTATCCTCTCACGGTTCCACATCATCTTGGTCTTCTCGTACTTCCTTCTTATTTTCTTTGGGTCTCCCATTAAGTATCACCATCACTTTGCCGCTGGCTTTGCGGCTGGTTTCTCGGCAGGCTTCGCGGCTGCGGGCGTGGCTCCGGCAGGAGCAGAAGCTCCGGGCGCTGCGGCGGCTGGCACTGCTCCTGGCGCGCCGGGCTTTCCTCCAGGCGCGGGCTTTGCAGCAGCCTCGACCTTGGCCTTCGTGACTCCGACAGTCGCGCCGGTTCTTCCGGTCGACCTTGTCCTCTGACCTCTGGCCTTCTGGCCGTACATGTGCCTTAATCCGCGCCACGACTGCGAGCGTATGTCCCTGTCAATATCCTGCTTTACTGAAACGATAAGATCGGTTCCTACGAAGTGCGTTGTTATTCCAGTATCAACGTCCTTTCTCCTGTTGAGCATGTACTCCGGAACTCCTGCCTTGAGCGGATCCTTCATGAGCAACTCTATCTTAGCCATCTGCTCCTCGTTGAGCGTGCCTATCTTCGTGTTCGCAGTTATTCCGTGCTGCCTCTCGGCCGTGAGGGCGAGGGCGTGCGCCATGTTGTACCCTATCCCCTTTATCTGCATCAGAGCCCCGACAATGTTGTAACTACCCTTGATGTCCCTTCCGGCCATCCTGATGATGCCTAGGGCATCCGCCTTCTGCTCCTTCTGTTGTCTCCTCTCTTCAGCCATGTAAACACCAACGCCAGGGTTGGGATATTCAGCATTAAGTATATGCTTTTGAACCCAAAAGACTCAAAGAGTCATGCGCTAACGGGACCTGTTTCCAGGCGCACGCGTTACCGGATTCTGCCACCCTGGCAAGTAGTAGGTATTCAACCTTTCATCTTATTAAAAGTTGCCTAAGGGCGGCCTTAACACTATATTATCAATAGTAGAGTATATAAAAGTTGCTTTGGGAGGTCGGAGAAAGCGATTATTACCCTCTCTTGGCTGCGGCTGCTGCCTTGTTGGTATCGGCGTGTGCTTCCTGAACGACTACCACTATCGGAACCAGATAGTTGGCCCTGTAATTCCCCGATATGTCAAGTATCCTGTCGGTAAATCCCTTTCTTCCGATTATTGCTGACATGCGCTGATTGCCACCGTGCGAGACGACCTTCTCATCGAAATCGAGCCTGTGGTTCCACTCTATGGGAGATACAGGTTCTATCTTCCCTGCCTTTCTGTCTATCCTGCACAGCGACTCGGGCAGTGCGCCGGGCTCGTCACCAAGATAGAAGGGCTTGCCTGCAAGGCTCTCGAAGAGCACAGGATCTGCCTTTGCCAACTGTGCCAGCTGGCCCGATCTTATCAGCTTTCCTTCCTGATATTCCGCAATTGCATCAGATGTGTGGCAATCCGCCATCTCTTCCGGCCTCATCTCCACAACCTTCAATGTTGCCAGTCGGCCATGCTCCAGCTCCACACTCTTTGACGTTACAAGACCGTGGCTTTCAGACCCCCTGATGCGCGTTATTGCTGACATATACCCACAATCTAGGATGCCATATCGCAATATTTAAACTTTTGTTCAGCTGATGCGGATTGTATTACCTCTGGAATAAGTTCCTCACGTCAATGGAGTGGCCGCAGTACGCACCTTTCCCTTATCTCAGCTCCGCTCTTTTCCGAGAATCACATACTGGTATAGCAGCGCAGCTATGACTCCCCCTATTACCGGCCCTATCCAATAGACATACCAGTTTGAGAAGTTCATGAGCATGAGCTCGGGCCCCAGCGCCACTGCCGGGTTTGCTGCAGCCCCAGTAATTGGACCTGCGAAGAGTATCCCTATCATGAGCGTGAGCCCTATCCCAAAGCCGCCCATTCTTACCGATCTCTTGTCTACCGCAGTTCCAAAGACTGCAAAGACAAGCGCAAATGTTATGAGCGCCTCGACTATTATCCCCTGCAAGACGGTTACGCCCTGAGCCAGGGCGGGCGCGCCAGAAGCAACTAAAGGATGAAGGCTTACAGGCAGGGCCGCAAGAAGGGCAATCGTCGCCGCCGATCCGCCGAGCACCTGCGAGATTATATAGACTATAGCGTCCCTGGACCTTATCCTTCTGGTGATCCACATCGAGACCGTTACCGCAGGATTTATGTGGCCTCCGGAGATCCCCAGGGCAATTGTGACGGCTATTGCAAGCGCCAGTCCGTGCGCTAGCGCAGATGATAGAAGCACAAACCCCGGAGCCGAGAGATTCGCCCCCACCACAGCTCCCATTCCGAAGAAGACAAGAAGAAATACCCCGATCGCCTCGACGGCGGCCTTCTGCCAGAGTGAGGGGCCTTTGCCAATCTTTGCCATTGATGCACCAATACATTTATTTGACAGGGTTGTGACACCCTCCCACGACTGAAGTCGTGGGCTTCCAAGGTGGCTTCTGATGGTTGTCATGATGCCACCTGTATAGTTCCTCCTTCAGTGGCAACCGCACCATTTGCACGATGTCTTACATCGTCTCCAGAGGCTTCACTTCCCGAATGTCCTTCGGTAGCCCTTTCGAGTATATTCTGTGAGGCATTT
>JAJYXH010000026.1 GCA_021791075.1 Microcaldota archaeon | reverse complement strand
CCATAATAAACACTAGCAGAGGAAATCACACCTCGTCTGCCATTCTAAAAAATTCGTCTTTTGACAGATCCGCATCTTTGAGTATCCTTAACAAAAGTCCGATCCCTATCTGATCTTTTCCATGGGCAGGCACCGTAGTCACCCTTCCATCAGGATGCTTCAGTCTAATATGGCTACCTGTCTTTCTGAGAATCACAAATCCGAGTTTTAGTAATGCCTTTATGACTATGTACGATGTCACTGGTCTTTGTTTGACCATTCTTACACACTTATCAGTTGCACTCCGACAAACTCGCTTGGGATGGTAGATTCCTTTTCATCCATCAAGCAAAGTTCGATAACATCCTTAATTTTCTTTTGAAGAGTATTTAGGTCCTTTGCCTGGGTATGACAGCCTCTCAGCTCAGGAACGTCCGCCACGTAGAAGCCATCAGCATCCTTTTCGATTATGACCTCAAATGTCCTCCGCATATTATCACTGCTATAAAGTGTATAAGTTTAAATATAAATAACCGCCTATCCGCCTCTATCTCCCGGCTAATTATTTGGTACAATGTTATCCATTATGAAATTAGGATCGTATGCCATTATGTCATTGTAGCCCTCACCTATCCCAAAGTAGAGGACCGGTATCGTGGTATCGCTCAGTATGGAGAGCGTGTTGCCTCCCTTGGCGTCGCAATCCAGCTTTGTGAGTATTATGCCGTCAAGCTTTATCGTCTGGTCGAACTCCTTGACCTGACCAAGGAGCGCATTTCCCACTATGCTCTCGCCAACGAAGACCTTCAGGTCAGGCTTCGAGATCCTTACCATCTTCTTTATCTCCTCCATCAAGCTCTTGTTGGTCTCCTGCCTTCCTGCGCTGTCTATGAGCACGACGTCAATCCCGTGGGCCTTCGCATATGCTATGGCATCGAACGCAACGCTTGCAGGGTCAGCGCCATATGTGCCCTTTATCGCGTGTATCCCAAGCTTGTTTGCATGGTGAACCGTCTGCTCTATCGCCGCGGCCCTGAACGTATCGCTTGCAGAGAGCACGCAGCTCAACCCGTTGTTCATCATCATCTTTGCAACCTTCGCCATTGCCGTCGTCTTCCCCGCGCCGTTAGGCCCTATGAAGAGTATCCTGAACGGTTCCCCGGAAGCCCCGGACTTCTTCGACTTCGCCAGCGCGACTATGTCGATCCCGCTTCCCTTCACGAGAACCTTCATTATCGAGTCCCTTATTATCGACGTGATGTTGTTCGAGAGATCCTTCGCGCTTATCGGCCTTGATGTCAGGTCTGACTGGAGCACTTGCAGGATCTTCTCCGTTACGTCGTAGTTCACATCGGACTGGAGAAGAGCTATTCTCAACTGCTCTATGAAAGGGTCGATGTCTTTCTGGTTTACTGTTACCTCCCTGAACACGATGCCCTTGAGCCTTGTACCGAGTGTTACCTTCTGTTCCGAGAGCTTCTGCTTCTCTTCATTGACGTGCTGCGGCCTCGGTTTAATCTCAACTGGCTTCACTGCCTCCTCTGCAACCGGTTCATTTCTCTCAGTCACGTGCGGCTTATGCTCCTCCTTGGGTTTTATCTCGGCCTTCGGCTTTACCTCGACATGGTGTTCCATGCGCGGCGCATGCGCAATCTCCTCCACTCTCTTTGCCTGAACCGGCCTCTCCTCTCTCTGCGCTTCGTGCCTCACCTCCGTGCGCTCTGGCTCCTTGTGCGTCTCGGCCTTCTGTATTGTCTCTGCCTTTTCATGTGCTACGGTATGTGCCAGCGCGTGCTCCGTGCGCTCTTCATGCTCCTCCCTTGCCGCCACAGTCTCTGGCTTCCTCTCCTCGGTAACGCTGGGCCTCTCCTCTCTCGCTTCGGGAACTTGCGGTGTCTCGGAAACGGGAGCCTTTGCCTCCGCCTGCTCCTCCTTCCCTACCTCCTCTTCCTCCTTCTTCGTGATCGAATCAATAAAACTAGAGAACTTCTTCTTGAGTCCCTCAAACATTGAACTACCTTATCCCTGCCTAATCGCCGCAAGCTTGTAAGATATGTCGAAAAGCTCCTTCTCGACCTTCCTCTTCTCGTCGATGAGCTTTGAGACCGCGGCGTCGCCCCCCTTCAGGGTGCTCTGCAGGAAGTCCTTCGCCTCGGCGAGTGGCTTCTCAACGAGATAGCTCGCGCCCACGTACGTTATCATCTTGTCCAGTTTCTTTATGCCGGCCTCTATGTAGACGCCTCCGTCCGCATTAAGCAGTATGGTCTTGTTATCCATGCTGCCTGACCTGTCTATCATCTCTATGTTCCTGAGCACGGCCTCCTTTGCGATGTTGTACGTCGCTATCTGCTCGTTGAGTATGTCGTATCTCTGCGTGTAGACGTTCTGAAGGTACTGCAGCTGCGCTAGCATCTCCTGAAGGTCCTGCTGCGAAGTTTTGTCGTCTGCCATAATTAGACCGTCTAAATTAAGATAAAGCACGCAAGGCTATATAAACATTACAGAACCAGGGCGTTGCTCAAAAAGAGGTTCTTGCCCACAAAACCAACAAATTGCCAGGTAAACTGGTTTATGGGCAAGGCCGCAAACAGCTAACGGTCAGAGCCCCAGCCCTTCGGCGATCCTTGCCATCTCGAACCCCGTTGTCTCAGCCCCTACGAGCAGTCCGTTCGAGTTCGAGATCGTGGAGAGCCTCAGGCTGAGCGAACCGAGGTTCGCCGTGGACTGCGAGTAGCTGCTTATGAGCTTTCCCACCGTCTCAATGTCGTGGTCCTCTGCCCTGTTGTTCAGGACCATTCCCTTGTTGGTAAGTATGTTGCTTGCCCCTACAGTCGGAAGTCCGCCAATGTCGAGCCTTATCGTCTCCACGCCAAGTGCGTCGCCGATCCTCCTCTCCTCGTCGCCGCTGTAAGCAGAGTTGACAAAGGCTATCTTGTCGTTTGCAAGTATGTTGTTTCCAAGCGCGTTGAGGTCCGTCCTGAATGCCTCGACCCTCACGTTTGGGAGAAGCTCCTTCGCGTTCTTAAGCTCCGTCTCTGTCGATATCTCCGGCAGGAGCACGGCCCCGCTGTTCGCCACCGCATAGATCCCTATCAGGTCAGATCCGTCAATGGAGATCCTGGCGGTATCAATGCCCAGCATCTCCTTTATCATATCGACATGCTTTACGCTCATGCTGTTTCCCACGAGCGAGAAAGAGTCTGTTGCAAGTCCAAACGCTCCTATAAACGAGTTGCCTCTTACGTCAACCTTCCCTATTCCCATTTCCTTACCAGATTTACTTTCAGGCAGGAGCTCCCTTCTGCCTGTCCTCCTTCTTGGGGCTCTGCTCCTTCTTCTTGCTCTCAGCCCTGCCCTCGGCCTTCTTCTCCTCTACCATCTTCGAGATGTCCTTTGAGACCTCCTTCTGTATATTGGACACGGCCTTTGCCGTGGTGGCCGCTCCGGGAGCCTTGCCCTGTGCGGTTGGTGCAGACGAGACCGCCTTGGCGTTCTTCGCGGCGGCAGGCTGGACCTTCTTAGGCGCCTCAGCCCACTCGGCCTCGACCGCCTCCCCCACCTTGTTGACGGAGACCTTTATCGGCCTGTACCTGTTCGTGGTGTTCGCCCCGATGTACTCGTTGAGGTTCTGGTTTATCTTTACCGAATCGAGATCCGACTTGGAATGCCTTGCGACAGCCTCCTTGAGGTAGTCCATTGCCTTGCTCTGCCTCCTGCTCGTGTGTATCTTGACGAGCCTCTTCCTCAGACTTATCGTTATTATCTTGGCTGCCATGCAATCAACCCTCTATCCTCAGCTTCCTTCTCCTCCAGTTCCTCTGGTGCTTGTTGTACTGCACTCTCCTGTGCGTCCTTATCATCGCAAGTGCCGGTATCCTCCTGTTCTGCTTGAGTGCCTTTCCAAGGCGTCTCTTCTTGTTCGCGCTCTTCTTTCCCATGATCTCATCTCATTTGTGCTTGAACTCTATCTTCGGTTCAGGCCTGTATGTCAGCTTCGCGAGTATTCCCTTCAGCTGCTCCTCAGTGATCCTCGAGCTTGCCCTCCCGCTCTGTGCGAGCGAGATCACTAAGTCAACAATCCGCGAATAAAGCTCTGCGTTTGCCATCCTTACATTCATTAATCGTTCATATGCTTCCGTGGTCATGCACTTCTTCACGAGCTCCTTCTTCTGCTGCTCCATCTGCAGTGCCTGGAGCCTTCTTGCATAAGCCCTCCTGAGCTTCTCATTCTCTCCGGACTCCTGCTCCTCTGCAGCCACGATCAAGCACCCTTGGCTATCTCATTCGATATCTTGTCAACGAAAGAGCGTCCATGGTGTGTGATGACCCTGCCCTTTGCTGCCTTCTTCACGTATCCCAGCTTCTCAAGGGAGTCGAAGGCATCCTTTATCACGCTGCCTCCGGCCCTGTAGTGGTGATGCCTGTGTACCACGTGCCTCTTCCTGTTGCCGTACCTTGTCCTCAAGGCCGAGACGCCTATCGGGCCGTTGAGGTAGACCTGCCTGAGTATCGAGGCGCACCTCACATAGTAGAAGTCAATGTCCGATGGAACCCTCTCCTTGCCCGCGCCGCTCTTCACGTACTCCGTGTACTTCGGCTTCGCTACCCCGTTGGCCTTCAGCTTCTCCGAAGCCCTCTTGATGAAATCGCTTGCGTCAACCTCTAAGACATTTGCCATGAATAAGCACCATAACAAAAAGTGCCTCCCTACTCTTTGTAAAAGAAGCACTATTATTTAGTATCGTAGCCTTTATATTCGTTGCTGTACTAATCTTATTGCTATTTATCAGAAGGAGAGACCATGAAACTCACTATCATAGAAGACGAGCCGAAGAGCCTTGTCATAGAGTTTGATGGGGTCGACAGGGGAATACCGGACCTCATAAAGGGCAAGCTCATGGACAACAAGGACGTCGAGTTCGTGAGCGTTGTCAAGGAACACTTCGAGGTAGGCAAGCCGAGGCTCGTGGTCAAGTCGACAAAGAGCGCCAAGGCGCTTGTTCTTAAGGCGATAGACGGGCTGGAGGACGACCTGAAGGAGCTCCAATCTCAGGTTCCAAAGAAGTAATTCGATGAAGGAAGGTGTAAGGATCCTGGCTCTCGACGAGTCGCCGTTCAAGCGCGGGGACAGGAGCGTCATGGTTGTAGGCGTAATAGCCAGACAGGACGTCATAGAGGGAGTGCTCTCATTCTACGTGGAGAAGGACGGGACCGATTCTACCGACATGATAATCAAGAGGTTAAGGGGATCCAGGTTCGCCTCCCAGATAAGGATAGTGGCGATAAACGGGATCACCCTCGCGGGACTGAACATAGTCGACTTTCCGAGGCTCGGCAAGGAGCTCAATGTCCAGGTCATCGGGATAACGAGGAAGAAACCGCACCCACGACTGCTGAAGATGGCATCGAACAAGGTCAAGGAGAAGAGGGTGGAGAGGTCGGAGCTTCTGGACAAGGTAACGAAGAGCGTAAAGATAAAGAGGTCGATGGGATACTACGCCCAGTACATCGGACCCGCTCCTGAAGACGATACGATCGAGAAGTCGGCGCGATTCCTCAGGCTCTCGCACCTTATAGCAAGCGGGATAGGATACGGCGAGTCCAAAGGAAGAGTCTAGTCTGCCTCTGCCGGCTGACTCACCGGCTTCCTTCCATGCGCTTCAGGGCCTCAACCGCCTTCATAAACTGGTCCGCGTCCAGCTCTCCCGACTTATATCTCTCAACAAGTAGCTTAAATCTGGGCTCCTGCTGCTGCTCGCCTGTCCGGATTCTCTCTCTCATAAAGTCACGCTCTCTGTCAATCCTCTCCTTATTTACTGCAAAACGCACTGGTCAACAGGATTATTGTAAGATAAGCTTTTTATTACTTAAGCTTCAGCCTAGCTTGTCCTCCGCGGATTGCGCATCAGCGCCTGGAGTTCGTTGTGCATCCCAGATATCCGTATGAATGCCTCTGCCAGGGCATCGTGCCTCGTTCTTCCGAGCAGGGGAAGCCTGTCCTTCAGGGTCGGTTTGCCCTCGGCAAATCTTAGGAAGTGGGTGGTTTGGAGGGCGAAAGAAACCCTCGCCATTTATGGCGACTGGATGAATTGAACCCTCCAACACAGTGCAAATAAACGTCTTCTCTTTGATAAATTCTCAGTGGCAGCAGT
>JAJYXH010000092.1 GCA_021791075.1 Microcaldota archaeon | reverse complement strand
GAGGACTATGTGCGTGTACTTGTTGCCCTGGGTAGGAAGACTCGATGCTCTGCCCTCTTCGTCGATCCCTATGAACCACTGCGGCTGACCTGCCGCTACGACTGCGTCGATTGCAACCTGGACGTTTCCCTCTGTGCTGTTCTTGAATCCGACCGGCATTGAGAGACCTGAGGCCATCTGGCGATGCGAAGGAGACTGTACCGTCCTTGCTCCGATTCCTGCCCATGATACAAGGTCGCCGATATATTGTGGTATGAATGACTCAAGGAACTCGGTTGCTGAAGGCAGGCCGAGCTTTGCATTGTGCAGAAGCAACTGCCTCGCCATTCTGAGGCCGTCGTTTACGTTTCCTTTGCCGTCGAGATACGGATCGGTTATTAGGCCCTTCCAGCCGACCGTCGTCCTCGGCTTCTCGAAATATACTCTTTGGACAAATACGAAAACATCGTCAAGCTCCTTGCTAAGGCCATCTAACCTGGTCGCATAGTCCCTGTGCTCCCTGGGATCGCGGGTTGAGCAGGGTCCGACAATTAGGATGACCCTGTTGTCTTTTCGCCTTAGGATATCCATGATCTCCTTCCTGCCGCGCTTTACCGTCTTCTGGGCCTTTTCAGTCAAGGCCATGCCAGGCTCGGACTTCAGTTCGGCAGGACTCACCATACGGGTGTATTCGACGATATTCCTATCCATTATCCTCCGTGATTTTTCAATTGCCATCTATGACACGCTTCGTAGCGCGCAGTGCTGCTGCCTGCGCACATCGGATTTTGCAAGGGTAATCTTGTGCGATCCCCTATATATAGATTTTTGTGGGAATCGGAATTTGCATTGTACGGAATTCACGTAGATGCCTTTTTCCTTAGGGATTGTCCGAGGTGCATATCCCTTAGAAAGTTCAGGGCCATGCTGTCCTCCTCTGCGCTTAGCGGACCGTGCTCCTCCATTGAAGTGGATAGTATATTCCGCACCTTGGAGCTCTTCTTGAGCTGGGGGAATGCCTCAAGCATCATGGCTGCTGCCGTGAAGTGCCTGCTCTCCGCAACCGACATCGCTGCTGTCCAGCCCGCCACGTTCCTGGTAAAGACGTGCTCGGGGTCGGTGGCAATGGACTCGGCCAGATAGCGCGAGACATGGAGCATCATGATGACGAGCTGGTCGTGCTTTGGATAGAGCAGAAGATCCTTCATGTTGTCAAATATGTACTCGGAGACTTCGTGCCTCTCGGCCTTGACCCCATAATGGACTATCAGCCCCGCAATCGTGCCTGTCGTCCTTCCGCTGTCATACCTTATGGCGTATTTTAGCGCCTCGGGAAATCTCTCGGCGATCGCCATCGCAACAACCGGATCATATCTTGACTCGGATGCCATGATACGGACAACCTCAAGCACGCTCTCCGGATCCCTTCCGACACGGGGCAGGATCCTCTTGTTTACTTCGAGAACATGTTGGCGATGCCCTGCCTTGGCCTGAACGACTCTTCGGGATTGTCCCTCACCAGCGATACCGGCCTGGATATCCTGTCCTCTACGGCCTTCCTGTGCGCCTCCATGACCAGCTCTTCTCTCTCCCAATATATAAAGTTCTTCTTTAGCGACAACGTCGTCGCGGTAGGTATATATTTATATATGATATATACCATATATATTCTGGTGCGTTAGATGGCAAGTCAAGCTGCAATCTTAGTGAAAGTGGATAAGGAGATGAAGATGAGAATGAAGGATGTAAAGATAAATTGGTCTGCTGAGATACGCAGGTTCATAGAGACCAGGATCTCTGAAAATAAGGAGAGGAGGCTTGCTGAGGCCGTAATGCTTACCGATAGGATATACTATTCACGCAAGAAGAGCAGATATGATTCGACTGAGATAATAAGGAAGTTTAGGGATGAGAGGTATGGACAGGGTAGTCGCTGATGCAAGCGTTGTCATAAAATTCTTCGTAGACGAGGAGCATTCCCCGCAGGCACGTTCATTGCTAGACTCGCATATAAAAGGAGTCATCGAGATAATGACCCCTTCCATACTGGCCTATGAGGTTCTTAATGGCCTTAGATACTCCAAGAATAAGTACTCGTTAAATGAGGTTAAAACCGTTGCAAAGGCACTCTGCGACTATGGATTTACGTCATTCGACTCGGCAGGGGAACTTGCAATGAAGACTATTGATCTGGTATTTGAACACCGTATTACCGTTTACGATGCGTCTTACATTGCCCTTGCCGAAGTTTCTGATTCGAAGCTCTATACAGCGGATCGGAGGCTCATTGATGCTGTTGGCCTGCCGTTCATAAAGCACATTAAGGACTTTAAGTAACCCGCTGATCTGACTGATTCTCTGAAGCTTTATATATCTTTTGAGCTAATTATCTAATACTTAATAGGCTTTTTATAACGTGAATGCTCCCGCATTCTTCCTTTAATTGCCTAGTTAATTGGTTAGCATGAGTGATCTAAACAACGATCTTAGATTGGCCATAGACACCGGCAAGGTCAGCTTCGGCAACAGGAGCGTGATGCGCCAGGTCAGCTCAAACTCGGCCAAGGCGATAGTCATAGCGTCGAAGGGAAAGAAGGAGATCGTGGATGATTTAATGCACGTGTGCAGCGTCGCTGGCATGCGCGTGATCAGGTTCAGGGGCAACTCCGTCGAACTCGGCGCTGCGTGCGGAAGGCCATACTCTGTGAACAGCCTGGCGATCCTCGAGGCCGGGAACTCAAAGATACTCGAGGAGGAATATTCTTAATCGGTGAAACATTGGCTAAGGGAGAATTTGCAGCAAGAGAGCTCGTGAAGAAGAGGAAGAAGCACAGAATGCTCAACAAGTGGTGGAAGAGGAAGTACTTCAAGCTGAAGGCGAAGTACGATCCCGTGGGCACCGTCCCCAGAGCCAAGGCGCTCGTCCTCCAGAAGTTCGTGCTCCAGCAGAAGCAACCGCACTCCGGTCTCACCAAGTGCGTAAGAGTCCAGATAGTCAAGAACGGGAAGATCGTCGGAGCATACGTCCCTTACGATGGTGCGATCAACTTCATAGAGGAGCACGACGAGGTCATGATCCAGGGTATGGGAGGCTCGCAGAGAGGAGCCATGGGTTCCATACCGGGCCTGAGATACAGGGTATGCGCAGTCAACGGTGCCGACCTTTACGAGGTCGTGAAGGGAAAGAAGGAGAAACCTAAGAGGTAATGCTTGTGGCAGATCAGAATACAAATATTGAGAGCGAGACAAAGACGCAGGAGGATACGAAGCCCAAGAGAGTCAGGAAGAAGGCCGTGATCCAGACAGGCGCACAGCCAGCAGAAGTCTCATCGGCAGAGCAGCCGAAGGAAGCCGACGCCTCTCAAAAGAAGACACAGAAGAAGGTGGTGAACCTTCTTGTCTTCGGAAAGTACGATCCGAGCGAGGTCGCGATAATCGACGGCAGCATAGCCGACTACGTGAACCTGAGCTCATACATCTATCCCAACATCTACGGAAGGAGGAAGTACATGTCCTACTACGCCTCGCACATCAGCGTCGTCGAGAGGCTGATCAACAAGCTCATGAGGGGAGGCACCGGAAAGAAGATCGGCGGAAAGGTAATCAGAACCGAGGGAAGGCTTCAGGGAAAGAAGATCAAGGTAATCCATGTCGTTGAGAAGGCATTCGACACTGTCAAGAAGAATACCGGCAAGAATCCCCTTCAGGTTCTCATAGACGCGCTCCAGAATTCGGCTCCTATCGAGGACACCACAAGGGTCAGGTACGGAGGAATCAGCTACAACGTCGCGGTAGGTATAAGCGCGCAGAGAAGGATAAACGTCGCACTAAAGAACATCGCGCTTGCGGCGCTCATAGGCGCCTTCAAGAACAAGAGATCGCTCTCAGACGCACTTGCCAACGAGCTCGTGCTCGCGGCGAACAACAGCCCGGACAGCTACGCGGTCAAGAAGAGAGTCGAAGGAGAGCGCATAGCGAAGAGGGCGAGATGATCCCATGGTAAGGAAAGAGTTCGTGGTAGATGAAGTATCAAAGATCATGAACACGGTCTCCCACATAAGGAACGTCGCCATAATAGCGCACGTCCACCACGGGAAGACCACGCTCACGGACTCGCTGCTCGCGAGGGCTGGGATCATATCGAAGACAGTTGCTGGAGACGCGCTCTACACAAATTACGAAGCTATAGAGAAGGACAGGAGAATGACGATAAAGTCCGCGAACATCTCCCTCGGATTCAACTACAGGAGCGAGGACTACATAATCAACCTGATAGACACTCCGGGCCACGTCGACTTTGGAGGGCACGTCACCAGGTCCATGAGGGCCGTGGACGGAGTGGTGCTGGTAGTCGATCCTGTCGAGGGCATAATGCCCCAGACGGAGACGGTGCTCAGGCAGGCGCTCCAGGAGAGGGCCAAGCCCGTGCTCTTCGTCAACAAGACCGACAGGCTGCTCAATGAGCTGAAGCTCACCCCCGAGCAGGCGTTCGAGAGGCTGCTCAAGCTCATAAACGAGATAAACAAGCTCATAATCAGGTTCGCACCTGAGGAGTTCGCGAAGACGTGGCAGGTCAGCGTCGAAGGAGGCAGCATCTGCTTCGGCTCTGCTTACAAGAAGTGGGCCATCTCCAAGAGGATAATGGAGAAGTATAAGGTAACGTTCAAGGACATCTGGGACCTCACGGCGAAGAACGACGAGGCTAAGCTGCAGGAGGTTGCGCCGATAGACGAGGCCGTGCTCTCGATGATAATAGAGCACATGCCGCACCCCGGGGAGGCGCAGAAGTACAGGATACCGCACCTCTGGCACGGCGACCTCACAACGGTCGACGGAAAGTCGATGCTCGAAGTCAACAGGGATGGCCCCGTATGCATGATAGTATTCGGTATCAATTACGATCAGCACAGCGGAGAAGTAGCCGTCGGACGGGTATTCTCCGGAACGGTCAAGAAGGGAGTTGATGTTTATGTTACAGGTATGCCGGATCCGCAGAAGATACAGACCGTCAGCCTTTACATGGGTCCTGACAAGGTCTCGATAGAGGCGGTGCCTGCGGGAAACATCGCGGCGGTGGTCGGATTGAAGAATGCTTCGATAGGGGACACGGTAAGCCAGAACAACATCGAGCCTTTCGAGCAGATAAAGCACTACTCGCAGCCTGTCGTGACAAAGGCCATAGAGGCCAAGGACACTAGGGACATGACGAAGCTCATCGAGGCGCTCAGGGAGCTGACCAAGGGAGACCAGACGATAAACGTCGAGCTCAACCAGGAGACGGGAGAGCACCTCGTCAGCGGAATGGGAGAGCTTCACCTCGAGGTGATCGAGACGAAGATAAGGGATGAGTTCAAGGTTCCCATAACGACGAGCGAGCCGATAGTGGTCTACAGGGAGACGATAGAGAAGAGCGTCGAGAACGTCGAGGGCAAGTCGCCAAACAGGCACACGAGATTCTACATAAACGTCGAGCCTCTCCCGCAGGCCGTGGTCGACATGATCGAGAGCGGCGAACTGAGGGAGGGCAAGCCGAAGGGAAAGCTTCACGTAGAGCCTCTGATAAAGGCGGGGCTCAGCAGGGATGAGGCGAAGGGCCTTGTCGACGTCTCTAACAGGAGCATACTGCTCGATGTGACAAAGGGGGTCCAGTACCTAAACGAGGTCATGGAGCTCCTTATAGAGGGATTCGAGGATGCTGTGAAGGACGGGCCGCTCGCGAGGGAGAAGTGCTCCGGAATAAAGGTCTCGATCACGGATGCCACTATACACGAGGATCCTGTGCACAGGGGTCCGGCACAAGTCATACCGGCAATGAGGAGGCCGATCTACGCGGGAATGCTCACTGCAGGAGTGGTTCTGATGGAACCGAAGCAGAAGTTCACGATAAACATAGGCCAGGAGTACCTATCCGACGTCATCTCGTTCATACAGGGCAAGAGGGGGCAGGTCCAGGACATACAGCAGGAGAACGAGAACGTGACGATAATAGCGAAGATGCCTGTCGCGGAGGTGATCAAGGGATTCTCAAACGAGATACGGGGACTGACGCAGGGAAAGGCGATCTGGTATCCCGAGTACGCAGGCTACGAGAAGCTGAACAAGGAGCTCCAGGACAAGGTGGTCAGGGAGATAAGAAAGAGGAAGGGAGTTCCGGAGAACCCGCCCACGCCAGACCAGTTCATGGACTGACTATTCCCTCTGACATCCTCCCACGAATAAATTCTGTGGAGTTCCTTTTGGTTCAAGACCTACTCGGTTTGAAGGTTCGGTGCCTCTGGCGTTCATAGAGTTGCACCTTGGGGCGTATCAGTGCTGCCCTTGCATACATCCCTGTCTGTATGCAATTGACTTCTGCC
>JAJYXH010000068.1 GCA_021791075.1 Microcaldota archaeon | reverse complement strand
TTGTGGCCGCCGTATGCGAAGGCTCTCGCTATTCCGATAGCGCCGAGTGCATCGAGCCTATCCGCATCCTGAACGATCCTTCCTTCCTTGCTCTTCATGACGTCCTTTACTCCTGCACCCTTGAAAGATACATTGTCGACTATCTCACAGACATTCTTGATCGTCTTGTCATCGGCCCCATTTTTCCCAAGCCACGCCCCCGCGGCCTTCGCTCCGGCATGTATGTCACCGGAGAACTTCCAGTCCTCGATATCGTGAAGCAGCGCGCCGAGCTGTACTACAAAGAGGTCAGCGCCATTCTCCCTTCTCGCAATCTTTATCGAGCTCTTCCAGACCCTGTAGACGTGCCACCAGTCGTGGCCTGTGGCCTCTCCGTCCATCTTCTTCCTGACGTGGCTGACAGTGGCTCTCAGGATCCTGCCTCTATCCACAAATGCACCATCCAGTATTGTTCGGGTCAAGTTTATATAATCTGGTCACAGTCAGATTCATCCTTGGCCACTTCCTGACGTGCTGCCCACTAGGCATTCTTCCATTTCTTCGTTTTTCTTCTTCTCTGCTTTTGGGTTATTCCGGCCCTGCTCATATCTTTCCCTCTTTCCTTGATTATATAAGCGACAGATAGACATATATTTTGGCATCCATGGGCAGAGATACTCTCGGCAATTGCCTCTGGTAAAATAACTACTGTTTAGTTTCCAACAAGCATATACTCAATCCTGCAATCCTCTTTATCTCTTCTATTGCTCCATTGAACATGAATGCGCATGGAGGCAAGGTTCTGTCGTCGCAGATCCGAATGTAGAAACGCCCATATTCGATAGCAGATACCTGTACGCTGCTTTTTCCCAATCTTCTTTTCCAGACGTGCCTTTCTGCAGGTCCATTCCGTCAAACTACACCTAAAACTACACTAAAGACTACGCCTGACTGATGTGTAGTAATGACGTCTGATGCGTAGTAAGGCCTCAGTCGACAAACAACTACGCTAAAACCCTGCGGTGCGGGGCGTGGCGGGCAGCGAGCCGAGCGTGCTTAGCTCTGCTCTGGCGTTCTGGCTCTGCCCTCCCGAGCGATGGCGGAGCGAGGCGAGCGGCATCGGTAATGGCCGCAGAGGCAGCATCACCACAAACTGCACGAGCAACAACGGCAGGAGCAGCCACGCCCGCAGTATCAGCAGCAGAACCACCGCTGTCAGCAGAGGCAGCAGCATCACCACCGCTGTTATCAGCACAAGCAGCATTGTCAGCTACGCATTGACGTAGCGGATAAAGCAGGAAGAGGAACCGTTCTATGCTCGGGCACGACCATCAGCTCGTACGCTCGCTGATGTCAGCGTGCCCTCGCTGAACCTTTTCCCAAAAGGTTTGCAGCGAAGCTGCAAAATCTGAAAGCAGGCTTTCAGAGGTTCACGAAAAGCTCGAGGAGGAGCAGAGCTGAGCAGCGCTGAGTGGGCCCGTGATTCACATCATTCCTGACGAGCCGCAGGATAGAGCAGGCGACGAGCGGACGAGGAGCCTGCGAGCTGCGGCTAGGACCGACAGATTGCCTCGGTCCGGCGGTTTGCCTTCACCCATCGCATCAACAGGCATGCTTAGCTTATTCCGGTTTGGCCGGATACCTCTTGACGTTCTCTCTCATCTTCTGCGTGAACGCCTCCGACATGTCTATGCCGCACGCCTGCGCAAGACCCAGGAGGTTCAGCGCCACGTCGGAGATCTCATCCCTCAGGCTCTTCGAGAATTTCGGGTCCTTGAGGAGCTCCTTCACTTCCTCCCCCGACCTGAACCTGAAGATCTCAAGCAGCTCAGCCGACTCTATCGCCGTGCTTATCGCAAGGTCTTTGGGGTCGTGGTTCCATCCTCTGTCGTCATAGAACTTCGCGGCATCCGCCTTCATCTGTCCAATCGTGGTCTCGTCGTCCATCGGATCATCTCAATATGTTAACCGCATGATTCTTTATAACCAGGCGGGCTACGTCTTCCTTGGCCTGGTTGTGCCTCCCACAACAGTCCCGTCATGCGGCCTCCCGTTAAGTATGTTATCGAGCTCCCTCACGTCGGCCCCTACGAAGTATATGCGTATGCCTGACCGCTTTGCTATCCTGCACGCCTCTATGTCGAACACGAAGTTGGACCCAGGCTTCCTGTCGTCCCACTTCGCGGCTATCCTCGCCATCCTCCCATATGACATGGACTTCAGCATGCGCGCGCCCTTTATGGACGGATGCCTGTCGTAGATATGGCTGCTCGAGCTTATGTTCACGAGGGTCCCGTCTTCCTCTTGTGTCTTGATACGTCGAGCCCGTATTCAAGGGCACTTCCGCAGCTCTGGCACGTTGCATCGACCTTTTCGCCATGTTCAAGTCTCTCGCTGCACCACATTGGATCATCCGGCAAGCATAAGGGTTGACGGGCCGGGAGAAGGAACCGGTTCTGCTAGTTGGGGTTGTAAGGGGGTTCAGTCTAGCCACAGAATTAGATACAGTATCAATCTGGTTTCCCGACTCCATGCATCCCAGCCCGTGACAATATTATGAACGGCCTTGTATATATTGTAATGTCATATAACTTAGGCAAGTAATTAGTTGTTACCGCGAAAAATTAAATAATAATTTACTAATAATCGAATAAAACACAATATTTACCTAACATAATATAGAAAAGCGAAGAGAATATTAATTTAATTACCTCCATACAATATAAGATTTATATGGTAAATATACCTATAAAAGTTGCAGAAAGCTTAAAAAGGCTAAGGGAGACGAGTGCCCATTATGTCGCCGTAAAAGTGATAAGAAGCAGATACTATGCATTTGAAGTCACGGGAAGATGGGACAAGGCGCTGAAGAAAAGAAAGACCATAACTAGATATTTGGGAAGGATAACGGCAGAAGGCAACTTCATCCCGGTTCTACATCGAGCCGAATTAGAGATTAAGCCTGTTGAAGCAAAGCAGTTAAATCTCAAGCCAAGCGAGTATGACCTAACTATACTTACTAATTTCAGTATGAATGGAAGGATACCTGTACCAGTTATTGCTGAGAGGCTGAGACTAAGCGTCACTTCTGCACGATATCAGATAGACAAAGTCGAGAAAGCTTACAAGGTAGAATATGTCGCAGAGACTGATGCAGGCGCATTAGGTTATCTTGGTTATATAACATTCGTAAGATTCGAGGATAAATCCCCCTCCTTTGCAGAGATACGCGAAGTTCTCGAAAGGGAATCTAGGGTACAGCTCGTGGCAACCACTACTGGCGAATACCAATTGGTTATATTTTTCCTTGCCAGGAGCAACGGCGAGATCGCAAACTTCCTATACAACCTACAAGCAAATACGGTATTCAACAAATACAAATCCGAATTTTACACCACGCCAGACTTCAATTCATACGGATTTATCCCATTTCGGGAGAGATTCTTTTCGATGCTTGGGGAACAGGTATGGGAGAGGACAAAGGAAAGCCCAAGGCCCAAGCCAGGTCAGATCACCAGAAGGGAATTGAGTGTACTGAAAGAGTTAAGTCACGACGGCGCCATGGATTTCAGTAAAATAGATGTAAAATATGGGTACAACAAAGGGGTAGCGCAGTACGTATATCACAAGCTAAAAGAATCCGGCATTATAAAGAGGATAACGATCAGCATAACCCCGCCAAATCTGAAGTATAATGCACTTGTGCTGGCAAAGATCCTAGACGGAAAAAGATTTGAGAAGACAAGGACAAACCTGTTCAGGGAGATAATATCACAGGATCGGGAAAGTCCGATAAACAGGTATGCCCTCGTTAGCAATATAGAGACGCCCCACGGCGTGCTATTCGTATTCCCTTCTCTAAAGGACTCCGAACTTCATCTGATACAAATGGGTCTGCAGAAACAGGTCGAAGGGATAGAATTAACCACGATGGTTATTACAGATATGGTGTTCGGCTCATTCTGCTATAGGAGGCTTGACAATACCCATTCCAGGCAGTTCAAGCGCCTCGTAGAGGAGTATAAAGTGATAAAACCTCAGCCTCTTACAAGATACGAATAACATCACTCCAAGTAAGACCGACAAAGTCTTACGGTGCACAACGTCCTGCAGCCTTCATTATATTCTCCTTTAGCAAGTATACTAACATTTTACTTCCTTTTAAACCTTTCCTGCTGAATAAAACACTGGAATACAAAGCTGCTGCAATACATGATCAGCCCTCCATATATTCACCTTTCTCTCCAATTGTCTTTCTTATCCCATCAAGAACTTCCTTGCTCTCCGCAACCCACACCATCGGCACTCCCCACCGCTCGGCCTTGCCGATGTTATCCTTTACCGAATCTTCGCGAGCCGAGGTCTGGCACTCGTAGCCCTTTACCTTCTTTGCATGGGGGAAGAATGCTGCTCTGAGTTATATGGAGGCAAGGTTCTGTCGTCGCAGATCCGAATGTAGAAACGCCCATATTCGATAGCAGATACCTGTACGCTGCTTTTTCCCAATCTCCTTTTCCGGACGTGCCTTTCTGCAGGTCCATTCCGTCAAACTACACCTAAAACTACACTAAAGACTACGCCTGACCGATGTGTAGTAATGACGTCTGATGCGTAGTAGGGTCTCAGTCGACAAACAACTACGCTAAAACCCTGCGGTGCTGCGCGGCGGCGATTACAACCTTATGCTATACGTCATGGCAGAGAGCAATAGGGAGATAGGGCTTGTCAGCGCCAGACTTAGAAGAAACGCGATGCTGCTTAAGTATCCTGCGGAGTGGTACACTACCCCATTCTACGAGCACTATGGATTCATGCCGCTGAGGGACGAGTTTATCGATACTCTGAAGGACAAGATAATTGACAGGTCCAGCGCCAGATCCTATCGAGCAACAAAGGAGAAGAAGAAGCAGATAATACAGAGGGAGTTTGCGATCCTGCGTGAGCTTAACAGCAACGGCTCGGCGGACCTAATGGATGTAGACAGGAAATACGGATTCGATACCGGAAGGGCCCAGTATGCGTATTACAAACTTGTAGAGAGCGGCATCCTAAAACGGATTACCATATCGCTGCAGGATCTGCCTATCAGATACGTGGCCGCGATTTTCATAAAGATAACCGACATGGAGCTTTATTACGGGACTAGGGACAGTCTGCTTATGGACATAGTGGACAGATCTGACACTCCTGTCAACAAGTACGCACTGGCAGGCGACATTGCAACTCCTTTCGGCGTGCTGATGCTCATGCCGGTTTTCGGCGAACGGGATCTCGACGACACCATACAGATGCTGAGCGAGGCAAAGGGCATGACCATAAAGAGTGCGATAATAACCACCACGCTGGTGGGAGGCCTCTGCTTCAGAAGATTGACAGTGCATACTCTGAGCAGGCAGAATTCCTGCATAGTGAGTTCGGCGTAAGACTGCCTAAAAAGATCGATTATGAGGAGAAGTCACATAGTCATAGGAAGAGTTCAGGATCTACAATTATAGACTTTGAAGACCTGGTGTAATCACGTCATATTACGGCATGCATTGGGCTCCTCCCATCTTTCTCACCTATGCTTAATTCACTAAATAATAGCCATGTTTATCCTTTTAAATATTCGCTCTAACTCTTGGCAGTAAGATTTCTTAGTCTCCGACAAGCATACACTCACCGCCCCTGCAGATGTGCCTTATTCTCTCCAGCGGGTTCGCGAATTTCCGTGCTTGTCCCTCCATATTCTCACCAATATCAGTTCCTGACGTACCTGCAGTGGCATACCGCCTTCCTCGAACTGCCTCCTACCGCTCTTGTAATCTCCCTGATAATACCGGGGTCATCCGATTCGTGCGCCTTTACAACGAACCCGTAGTCGCCCTCGGTGATGGCAACCTCCTTCACCCTCCTTATTCCCATCAGCCTTGCCGCCGCCTTGTGCACATTGCCGTTCCTACCAGGCCTCACGAAGAAGTAGTGATAGCCATGGCTCACCATTCGTATATTCTTCCTATTCATCTCTCCACCCTGTATAGAAATTCAGTCAGCGTAAACAATTCTCCAGGAGTTATGGCCGTCAGGCACGAACCTGATCGGCCTCCTGTCGTCCTCCGTAGGCACATACTCCTTTATCCTGCATCCAAAAACTCTGTTCCATATTGTCATTCATCCCACCTCTATTTTCAGCAGAAGATCAACGTGAACATTCCTTCCTTTCCCATGTAGTCTGAGTGGCCCATCTTTCTCTTGTGCCTTGATACGTCGAGCCCGTATTCAAAGGCACTTCCGCAGCTCTGGCACGTTGCATCGACCTTTTCACCATGTTCAAGTCTCTCGCTGCACCACATTGGATCATCCGGCAAGCATAAGGGTTGACGGGCCGGGAGAAGGAACCGGTTCTGCTAGTTGGGGTTGTAAGGGGGTTCAGTCTAGCCACAGAATTAGA
>JAJYXH010000073.1 GCA_021791075.1 Microcaldota archaeon | reverse complement strand
TCTTCTTAGGTCACTTGAAAATATCGCGTCGATTCTCTCGTTTTTTAATTTAAGTCCGATGGCCTTTGCCTGCTTCAATCCCCTCTTGCTCAGCTTGCCGTGCCTGTGACCTTGGACTATATGGCTCATGTTCTCTTCGGTTTCGCCATGCCTGACAATTATCAATCTCACAATTACACCATGCTCCGCATCTTTTCTGATGCTTTCGATTCGTCACTTCCTATCTTTCTCTCCACACTAGCCACGATGGATGACACTCCTTTGTCCAACTCATTGTATATGCTGAGAAGTGATGAGAGCCTTGCCTCGTTTCGTTCAAGATCAACCAGCTTGGATCTCCCAAACTTTCCCTTTATGAGGCTCTTGTTTGACGAATGGAGAGACTTTATCTTCCTGCCATGATCCCAGAACTGCCCGAAGATTGCTCTGGTAACTTTGTTGTACCTCTTCTTCCACTCGGTGACCTCGTCTATCGCTGCCTTTGCGGCGTCCCTTGTCATTGGCATGGAGACGCGCTTCCTGAACTCATCGAAGTCCTTCTCCCTTGCCTCTATGTACTTTCTAAGAACCATGTCAGATATGCTCTTGGTTACTTCCTGTCCCATGCGGTTTGCCCCTTTTGAGGAGCTCAGGTCGTACTCTTCCTTGAGCTTCTTGTCTTTCAGAACAGAGTATGCCTCATTGACCTCTTCAGTCCTCTTCGTTGCATTCGGATCGGTGCTCACGTCCGGATGGTACTTCTTCACAAGCCGGAGATAGGCATCCCGTATGGCCTTCGGGTCGTTGGTGTACTTTATTCCGAGAGCATCATAATAGCTCTTTGCCTGTATCTTGCCTATGTCTATGCCGAACTTCTTGGCCTCGGACCTGAGCGCCTTCTCTACCGCATCGGTATCATAGAATAAACGACTTATCTGCTGCTCGACTCTCTTCTCCCCCATCTCTTTGAAGAACTCGGCAGTCTTCCCAAGCAGTCCCATGGAGTAGGATAGGGCAAAACCCATTTAAGATACTTGCGCAATGGCGTTAGTCGGAGATCAAAACAAGACTTATTAAACAGACGTCAACCAGTAGTAATATGGTTGAATCTATGGTCCTTGAAGTAAAAGCGCCCGCGAATGTGAAGATATCAGGGGAGCATTCGGTAGTCTACGGAGGTCCAAGCCTCGCTGCAGCAATAGAGATATTTGCAACTGCAAAAGTTGAGGATACAGGCGCCGATACCCTGCAGATCGAGTTGGAGGACCTTGGGGTATCTGCCTCGTTAGATTCCGCAAAACTGAAAAAACTATACAAGGAATACAGTGGCAGAAGTAAGGACATGACAAAAAAGCCCATGGAAAGGTCCGGCCTCTCAAAATACATCGAGAATAACGCGGAGCTTGGAAAGGAGGTGCTGCCGTACGCAACTATTGCTGCAAGGCTTCTTGTTGAGCAAGGAATCAGCCCCATAGGCAAGAGGATAACCATACATTCGGATGTCCCGATCCAGAAAGGTTATGCGAGCAGCTCGGTTTGCTCAACCGCATTTGCAATGGCGCTTATAAGATCCTCGGAAAAATTCATGGATGACCAGGAGGTCATAGACATCATAAGGGACGGGGAGAGGGTGGTACATCATGTAGAAACTGCCGGACGAATGGATGTAGGCCCTGCGTATTTTGGCGGCTATGCGATAGTAAGCCGTGAGCGGGGCATACAGCCAGCGAATATTCAGACGGGCATAAATGTGATTGTCATTGATACGGGACCGAAACCGCCGACGTCAGAGATGGTTGCAAAGGTCCGTGAGTTGTATGATAAAGACACTGCTGGAACCGAGAGCATCCTGAAGGCCATGGATGCCTGTGTGCTGAAATGCATAGAGGCACTGAAGTCAGGGGATATAGAAGGGTTGGGCCGCCATATGTCTGAGAACCATGAGCTCTTGAGAAAACTAGGCGTCTCATCGGAACGACTGGACAAGGCAGTTTCAGTAGCACTCGCAAATGGGGCACTTGGGGCAAAATTATGCGGAGGTGGGGGCGGGGGCATGGGAATAGCCCTTGTGCGGAATGCTGCAGACGCGAAAAAAGTTATAAAAGCGCTAAAGGAGAACGGATTCGATGCGAATAGCATAAGTATAACTTTTACAGGAGCAAAAGGATCAGTGCGGCACGGCAGGCCAATAACAAAAATATAGGTATTTTATGGAGAAGGTATTTAGTTCGGAGGCATCGCCAAACATCGCATTCATAAAGTACTGGGGAAAACGGAGTGCGAACCGGAATATTCCAACCAACAGCAGCATAAGCATGACGCTTGATCCCAGAGTACTTAACACGAGAACCAGCATAGTTGCATCGGAGAGGCTCAAGGAGGATAGACTTTTCATAAACGGAGAACCACAGGTGCTGGGCGGTGCTTCGGCTACCGAAAAGAGCAAGTACATAGTTAGGACACTAGAGTACGTTCGCGACCTCTCTGGAAATAGATCCAAGGTACTGATCGTATCACAGAACTCTTTTCCATCAGGCGCCGGAATAGCATCAAGCGCATCTGGAGCTGTTGCCCTAATAGAGGCACTTTTACCTTCATTCGGGATTACGCTGGACGCTGATCGCAAGTCCGATCTCGCGAGGCTCATAAGCGGGAGTGCCTGCAGAAGCTATTTTGGCGGCATAGTCAAATGGAACGTAGGAAAAGAGAGTGATGGATCGGACTCCCATGCCGAACAGGTTTTTGACGAGAACTACTGGCCAGAGCTCGTTGATCTTGTGATGGTTGTAAGCAAGGCGAGGAAGGCCGTAAGCAGTAGCGAAGGTCACGAACTTACTGTGAAGACGAGCGTGCTTTACAAGGAACGGCCGGCATTCGCAGAAGATGGCGTAAAGAAGGTGATCGCAGCGGTATCGAAAAGGGACCTGAACGCATTGGCAGAGTTGATCATGAGAGACAGCAATAACATGCATGCGACGATGATGGATACGTGGCCTCCGATAATGTATCTCACTGACGTTTCAAAACAGGTTATCTATGCGATACATGACCTGAATAAAGGCAAGGGAAAGAATATAGCCGGATATACTTTTGATGCCGGCCCCAATCCACACATAATAACTACTGATGATTACAAGGAGGAGGTGCTGGGTGTCCTCTCGAAGATTCCGGAAAATACTAAGATTATAGAATCGCATTCCGGCCACGGACCAAAACTTCTGGCTGATGGTGATTCGCTTATTGACATGGAGTCGCTTTTGCCCAAAAAGGATGGAAAGTGAGCCTGTTTACACTACTTTCGTACTATAGTACATCTGACCTCCTTTCCGGAAAGAAGTTTGTATAGCCTTCCCTTCTTAGTTAAATTGACGACATAACCCGTAGCTCCGGTCTTTACCACCATTTTGTGCAGCGTCGCCACTTTGGTCCTCATTCCGCCCGTCACGTCTATCTTCTTTGCTCCCCCGGTTCCGGCAACTATCTTGCGTATGTTTTTGGAATCTATTCTTTCGATAAGCACCGCGCCTCGATTCGTGAATGGGTCTTTGTCAAATACCCCATCCACATCGGTTCCTAGTACTATCTTTTTTGGTTTTAGGCTGGGGGCGATGAAGTTCAGGACATCTTCTGTTGAGGCTATGGCCACTCCTTGTTTTGCATCCATCACGACATCACCGTAGATCGATGGTATGAACCCTTCCTTTAATGCAAGCTTTATCTGGGAAATGAACCCGTCCACGATTATCCTGCCTTTCTTGTTAACGAATGATGAAGGAGAAAAGGGGAATAGCGGCATCCCCATATCCAGGGCTATATCGACTATCAGACTGTTTAACGCCCTTACGGCCTGTTGGGTCTCTATGCTCCCTTTTATGCTGTCTTTGGACAGTAGCCCTTCGTGTATTCGATATTTCTTTGCAGAGATATGACCGAACGACCCGGCCCCGTTTCCGAGTATTATGGAGACCTTTGACTTTTTCCTGGCGTTGTTTATCTCCGTTAACAGTCTTTCGATCTCGTCTCTTTTCGCAACGTTGATTCTCTTAGTGTCCGTTATTACGCTGCCTCCTATCTTTATCAGGTATAGATCCATTGCATCACTTTCAGATTCGCAGTCTCTTCATCAGCTCCGCGTACGCATCCTCAGAGTACTCCCTTGGGACAGCGTTGACGAAGAGCTTTGCTGACCTGAGGTCTATGTCCTTTTGGTTCTTGATCAGCTTTCCTCCTATGATGGCCCTGAAGAGCGACTCTGCGCTCCTGTACCTGTTCTTCTCGAGGAGATGGAGGTTTGATCCTTTTATCACGGTTCCGATGGCCTTCGGATGCTCCTTTACGAAGTTCTCCGCGGCGTTTCGTATGAAGACGTCAGGACCCTTAAGCATCCTTGTCTCGACTTCTGAGAAAGGCAGTACAAAGAGCATGAAGCCGTTGTTGTCCGAGACCCATTGGATCGAGAAGAAGACAGGGTAATCGTATCGAGAGAGCGTATCGGAGATGATCCCGGCCTTCTTCCTGAGCTGCGGCCATACGACATCCTCGCTCTTGCCTGGAACCCTTGCCTTTATTAAGTATAGCGACAGCCCTGAATTCTTTATGAACTTTCTTATCAGGCTTGCAGCGGATAACGAAGAGAATCCCTTTCCGAAGAAGAGGGAGATATCAGGCCTCTTTACGAACTCGCGCGAGACCATCACGAATCTGGCGAATGACTCCGGGGAGACGCCTGCCGCGACATTCCTGTTAGCGTCGACCGGATCGATCACTATGAACTCGGAGTTGAACTTCTTCACCAGCTTTGGGTCGTTTATCTTGTTCTTTGTCTTTGGATCGAGTATCACGGGCTTCTCGAAGAGAGACGCATTGTCGAGAAATCGGAGCAGGGATCCGTACTGGTATACCAGTAGTTCGCACAGGTATCCGGGAAATCCGCCGGTCTTTACCTCAGCGCCATAGATGTTGTGCGCCTTTAGCATGTACTTCAGGAGTCTTGTGTCATCCCTCTGCTTCTCGGTGAGATGTGAGTTTATGAAGTTCGTGTGAAGCGGAGTCCTGTCGACCGCAGTTCCCATCTCACCTATCTCGTCTATCCTCAGTGCCGGGACTAGGTCCATCTTCATTCCGAGCTCGTCGAGGTAGAGCCTTATGTAGGGGTGCTCGGCGTACTTTATCTCGTACCTGTCGCGCTTCCCGCCTGCCAGCTTCTTCCCGTAGGCAAGGCCCTTCCTGACCAGCTCCTCCTTGCTCGTGTTCTTGTGGAAGAGCACGAAGACGTCTATGTCCCCGTCTCCCTTCAGGTTTGTACCCCTGGCAACAGAGCCGACGACCTTGAGCTCAACTCCCTTATCCACTATCTTCGCCAGCTTTGATATGACGATGTTTATGCTGGCTATGGTAGCATCGGTCTCCACGGCACTCGGCTTTATCTCCTCAAGCACCCTTGAGAATATCGACTCTGCCTTCCGAACCTTCCTGATCTCCATGGACTATCTCAAAGTAGATGTGGAGTACAAGACTTAAAACCCTTGCGAGACGCTACGGCTTGGATCAGAATGATGATGCAGTGCCGAAGCCGCAGTGATGGATATGATTTAAAAGGCTTGGTCTCGATGTGTTATAGTGGATACATGCAGGAGAAACCTGATTCTGACAATAAGATATGGTTCATCGTAGCCTATCTCATTCCGATACTTACCGGGATAATCGCTTACGTAATGTACGCTGACAAGGACAAAAACGTGAAGTTCCAGGCCGTCCAGTCGATACTCTACGGCATAGCGATGATCATAGGATACTACATCCTGGTCGTGATCTTCTTCCTCCTGCTCTTTGCAATTCCGGGCGTGCTCTTCATACCAAAACTGCTGCTCTTCCTGGCATGGCTCTACGGGTTATATGTAGGATACCGGGCTTTCAACGGCACGATGACCTCGATACCTGTAATTGGTGAGATGGCTAAGAAGGCCTGATTCTATCTGGTCTGGAGTGGGTAAATCCGAAGGCTTAAAACCTTTCCCAGCCAAGTTATTGCTGCATGGGCTCGTAGCGCAGCAGTAGCGCGTTTCGTTCGCAACGAAAAGGCCGCGGGTGCGAATCCCGCCGAGTCCAATAACATTTCCCTCGTGGTAGGGTGCAATGGACCTCCTGAAAGTTATTAAACATTGAATTGCGTTATTGTAACATGAAGAAATCAATAACGCAAGAAGACTCTTTCGGATGTGGTATAGCTTGCGTAGCTTGGATAATCAATAAGAGCTACAAACGAGCTAAAAAGGAATATTTCAAAGATACATATAGTGCACATATTTTTGGTTATTTGTGTAAGGATTTAGTCACAGCATTAGCCAAATCAAAAAGCAGTATAGTTACAGATATGTAAAGGGAAAATGAGGCTCATTGATAACTCTATCGTCTTCATAAAAAGATCTAAGCGATATCCAGCAGGCATTATCTTGTTAAGACAAGAAAAGGCTGGATGGATCCTTGAATAAACTTCAATTATAGAAATGTAAACCTTAAGATGGCAAATTCTGGTTTTCGTAAA
>JAJYXH010000021.1 GCA_021791075.1 Microcaldota archaeon | reverse complement strand
GGATCTTGATGACCTCAAGCAATTGAACTCGATACACGACCACTCGATTGCAGACAAGGTGCTCGTGCAGATGGGAATTACAATAGCAAAGCATACCAGGGAAGGGGAGTACGCATGCCGAGCCGGGGGCGACGAGTTTGCTATAATCATGCCCGGAATCGGTAGCAAGGAGGCCCATGGTGTTGCCGCAAGAACGATCGCGATGCTTGAAGTCGAGGGTATCCACGCCTCTGCAGGCACGGTAAGCATAGATAGTGACATAGACCGAAAGACACTCAGGCTGCTGAGGGAGCAGCATTATTCTACATCAAAGACCCTGACAGAGGCAGTGATCACAGAACTCTGGGGAGAGGCATCAAGGAAGATGAAGACGCACAAGGAGGACAAGAAGTCTCGGGAGACCGATGATGAGAAGAGGGACAGAATAATGCTCGTCAAGTTCCGCAGAAGGAACTGGTGATGATGTCATTACGCATCGCCATCCTCGAAGACGTCAAGGAGCTGGCCTTGGCCCAGACCTGTCGGGAAGGGATCAAGCTTTACTATTATGAAAGTGTCGTCCGCGCCCTTGACAATGCCGGACCATGCCTTTCCGCTCTTGTCGATGTACTGGACCTTGTACCCTACCAGCGTTGCAGGGTCGGTGTCTCCGGAAGGCGTAGCGAGAAGGTTCTCGCTGTCCAGTGATGCCACTATTGCTGAGATCATAGAACCGTTACTTTATGCACCCTGCATGCTTAAATACATTCAGAGAGTCCGGGCAACCCACTTTACAAGGAAGTCTTGCACTTGTTTAGCTAATGCTCCAGCAAATGTCTAAGAAGTAGGTAGCATGGTAGTGGGCTTTGGGACAATATTACCCACCGTGAAGCGGTATTCTAGTCATGGTGGTACGAAATGTTTAATAATAGGGAGAAATATTTACTGGTCAGCTGGTGGACAGATGCAGAGGTTAGGCGGGAGATCCGAGATCAGGTCAAAGGCGAAGACAAAGGAGATAGGTCTTGCCTATGACCTTATCTACTCGTTGGGAAGTGCTCCGGTCTTCGGTCCCAGGCACAGGCCAGAGGCCGAGGAGTTGATCAGGCACATTGATGAGAGGCATCGCACCCTCCTTGATGTCGGATGCGGCGAGGGCCAGAACCTTGTCTTCCTAGCCAGAGGCACAAACGGCACTCTCTCCATAACGGGGATAGATCCTTCCAGAATAGCGATAAGCAGAGCCGCCAAGCGCGCACGAGAGAATGGGGTGACGGCAACCCTAATCAGGGGTGACAGCAGGCATAAACGGCTCGGCACCTTTGATGTGGTTGCATCATTCTTCGTGATGCATCATATACCGCATCCGGAGGCATTCGTTTGCAATATAGTGGATCATCTCTCCCCAGGAGGACTTCTCGCCCTTGCATACTACTTAAACGCACATGCAAAAAGAGAGTCGGCTGTGGTTAAGGAAGCGGACCTCAGATCCCATCTTCTTGGTAATGGATGGGAGGAGCTGCATTATGCTGAGAGGAATCTGGCTGGAGGCAACAATGCCTACGACATGACGGCGCTGCTCATTGCGCGGAGAGGGTAGTCACTTGAGTGGACTTTGACGCAAGACGCAGTGCAGCGAAATGCGTATATATGAGCAGACTCATAATTATTATATTGTGAAGGCAGGTATGGTTCCGAGAGGTTCTCTGGATGCGCCTTCCGGGGCGGCAAGCCAAGTCGCCGTTCGACCTTCCTCCAACCATACGAATTATAATTGATATAAAAGGCGGCTCTGTCATTTATCATTGTAACAGCAGGATTGCAAGGTCTTTCAACAAAAATAAAGTTATAAATATCAGGAGGGGCAATCGGTTATCAGAAACCAACAGTGATGTTGATGGGTGAGTGGACACGAACATCAGATGCCGGAGCCAGAGGTGTATTGGGCATTTGCAGCGTGATGTTAGGGGAGTCGGGAGGACAATACCTGCATCGTTCGAGGGAAATGCTAACGAGGTGTACGGAGGTGTTGGTAAGTGTGAGTCAGCGCTGGTCCATGAACTCTTCTAGGGTGCAATTGACATGAAGACAACCACTAGCAGACAACCGCCGGTGTATGCACGCGTGCATAGACGACCCTTGGGACCTGAAGAGAGAAAGGAAGAGGATGAGAAGGCGAGGGTGAGGCTCATCGAGATCCGAGCAGATATAATCCTTAACCATGTCCTATTCGAGAAGGGGTGGATCGACAGGCATGTCTACCTTACGAGCGGAAAGAGAATAGAGCGCCAACTGTTTGATGACGAGAAGGAGCTGAGAGCCTCACTAAGGGAGACTGAGATGGTTCTTAGGGAAGGAAGGCAGATCCTAGGCGCAGGAAGATTTATAGAGATGTACGAAGATGCGGAGAGGAGTAACATGGGCTTCTCAGGAGAGACTCCGCCTGGAAAGATGATGGTGATAAACAAGGTGGTAGGGATGGTCCGGGCAGAGATGGAAGCCAAGGCGGCGCTAACTGGAATGGGGCCTAGGCCATGACCTCTCCATTAAAACAGAGCAAACAAATATAAGCCCTTATTGAGGTTATACTATAGGTGACATTGTGGTAGAGATAGGAGAGAAGGTACCGAGCGTAAAGCTCATTGACACGGAGCTGAAGCTGGTTCATCTGTACAGAGCATCAAAGGGACAGCCGACGGTAATCGCGTTCTTCCCCGGGGCGTTCACCAGCGTGTGCACAAAGGAGATGTGCAGATTCCGCGACGACATGTCGAAGCTCAACTCACTGAACGGCAGGGTCTATGCCGTAAGCGTCGATGGACCATTCCCTAACAAGGAGTTCAAGGAGAAGAACGGTCTCAACTTCACGGTGCTCAGCGACTACAAGAAGCAGGCTGTGAAGAGGTTCGGGATAGTGTTAGATGACTTTGCACACATAAAGGGATACAAGGTGGCGAAGAGATCGGTCTTCATAGCCGACTCAGAGGGATTGATAAGGTATAAATGGGTATCAGACGACCCTATGGTTGAGCCCAATTATGCAGAGGTCGAGAGAACGCTAGGGTCTATAAAGTAGCTGATATACATGTCACAGAGGGCTTTGCCAGCAGAGTTGGTGCGGAGGGCTGAACAGAGAATAGAGTTGCTCTCTAGAGAGACTGATCTCGCCAAGATACTTAGGCTAGCCCGCAGTCCGGATCCCGTAAGACGGGCTGGCGCAGCTGAGAATCCACTACTGCCTCTAGATGAGTGCCGAATGCTAGCGAGTAACCAGACACCACGTGTTGTACTTGGCGTTGCAAGGAATCCTGCTGCAGATGGGGAGGCTCTCCACGAGTCGGCGATGACTGCTGTATGCAAGATGGCTTTCTCTAACTGGCCAAGGGTCTCTAGACCCGATTATAGGGAGAGAGTGATGAAGAGGCTCAGCCGACAGATTGCCACGGAGATGGCGGACGGGACCGTTGGTCCAATCCCCAAAGCATTCCACGGCGTGGTTAGGATGTTTGAGGCAGAATATGGCGAGCGCTGGGGCATGGAGTTTGTGAGGTGGGCTGGAGAGAGCACTAATAATATGATCAGGTTCCAGACACTGGTCGATGTATGCAAACACAAGAATGTGGCCGATAAGACCCACGTGCTTCTTCTCTCACTCGACCGCAACACTCTCTCAGGAACGCACAACTCCTTCCCTAGTAGAGAGCTCAAGTCCCACATCGTGCGCATAGCCTCTAGAGAGACTCTCTCGAAGACTCTGGAGCAGATGTCAGGAACAGCGTCAGATAGGGAGCTGCTTAGAGAGATACTGACCGCAATTAAGAGGAGGGGAGGGTAGCCGCTCTCTTCATCACTGCTCTGGTCTGCTCACCAAGACTGTAGCTCTCCCATAACCAACTATCGACCTATCAACAGTTCACTCGGGCTGGAAGAGACCTATAAGCTCAACCGTCGATTGGAGCGATGGCGTATAAGTCTTTATGGCAGTAACTACCACGGAACCCGGGAGGATCGCCCATTGACAGGAGGCACTCGCGGGGAGCCAAAAGGAACTAGGCGTATGTCATCGTTTTTAGTGGAACCAAACAGAAAGGTATAATAATGTTTAGAGGCTAACATCCTCTCAGATGATATCTCCAGCATCAGCCATCAACGATGTGGCTTGCTGGCGGCATCTAAGATGGTTTTGAATATGACGACAATTAGGAAACCACAGATTCGGAGAGAGGGTATTGCAGAGGTACTGCCGGTGCGATGGGACATGGACTCGATAGAGTCGATGCTGAGAGAACACGCGCTTGACTCCTTTGACAGAAGTGTCAGAGCTGGAATCCCAGATGAGTCGCTGCCTCAACTCAGGCCTGCAGCAGGGAATGGTGGAAGTAAGAAGGCGAGGAAGAATAACCTCTGGTGGTACACACCTAACACAGGTATGCAGTAGAATGTTAACTATATTATTTTAGACAGTCTAATAATCTCTTGGTATAAGTCTGACATGTGCTGATAATCAGCTATTGAACGAAGATGACATAAGCATTAAATAGTATATCTACGCACTTTGTCTTGTGTCCCTCCAGAACAGCCAACGCGAGCTTCCAGTACTTAAGGTAAAGAGCGGAGCGGAGCTCGCAGCCATGGTAACTGAGATGGGCTATACCCCTGGAGAGCTCTTCCTCAAATGCAGGAGGCCGTATGCAGATAGATATACAAGTACATTTAGGAACCATTGGCTCACTGATGCGACCAGCTTTACCATAGAGGGTGAGGCGGAGCGCGTAGCTCTATTGCACCAGACGATACCAGAGAGCGTGGTAAGCCCTGTTGCCATGGTAAAGGATGGGAGGATAATAGCGTACCTTGAGGAGATGGTAGATGGGCGCACGCTGCGGCAGTACAGGAACAGGGTAAATGCGCTTCCTAAACGAGAGGCTATAATCCCTGGCGACCCGATAGGCCTGCTCGTTGCGAGGGTTAAGCTGGAGTTTATACATCTTGGAGAGGAGCTCGTCCAACTTCTCCACAGACTGAATGCGGTCGGTATAGGGCACGGCGATGCGCATTACAGCAACACCATTGTTTCGAAGGACGGTAGGTTGAAGCTCATCGACCCTCTGGCGCCGTTCTCGCCATACTCTTTGATAAATCACGAGGAGAGCGCACTCAAGAGGGATAACTATGTAATCGCGGTGATTGAGCACGAGATAGGGTCATTGCGGAGAGATATGTAAGAAGGTATTAGAGACTCTAATACTCTTGCCTTGCAGCTGGACACCCCGACTGCATGAAGAGAGGGGTCCTAGACTAATCAAGACTCAAGGCAGACCTCAAGCAGCTCCTCAGATCAGGGCTCACTCTCGACCATGATTCCAACAATCTCTTAGCAATACCAAGATGATCTGCACTTCATCGACAATTGCGTTTTTAGGGCATATTATCCAACCATATATTTAGTCAGTTGAAGAGAGATGCGCGCAAGCAAGGGCCATTGCGCTAGCCATTTTGTCGTCGGAGACGCATCAATATCCAGGCTTCCGCTATTCTTCAGGTGGACGGTCTAACTTTTCATATAGATGGAATATAAATCATACATTCCATCAAAGTGATATGTGAATGGTCCGCACGAGAGAACCACTGCTTTTTAGGCCACTTTGGCGCACAATACCGCCCCAATAGCCAGAAAGCCTTGTTTTCCAAAATTCCCGAATGAAGCACTTTAAGGAAGGGGTTTTTAGTTTCAAGAGAATGGAAGTATACTCTTGGCGATACATAATTGTCCAGTGTCATAAGTTTGGAACTATCCTCGTTTACGCATATCAGCAACCCCATGGGAAGCTCTGCACCTGGTCAGATGAGATATGGCATCTGCCATGTCTTTCGATTCGGATATAGAGCTATACGTGTTAATCCAATTCAACATCTAAGGGCAGACTTCCTCTCTGAACTAATAGTCGCTGTTCGCGTTCTTGTCGCTGACATATTATAATAATCTCATCTGAATCTCTTGAATGTATATTGTCAGAATTGTAGAATTAGCGAGAGGAGTTGTTATCCGCTATTCCAACATTCTCTTAGAAATTCCAGCTCTTTCCTGCTTACTGCCACAGCAGTCCGTTATGTAAGTATTCCCCTAAGGACATCGGCAGGTTCTCGAGAAGCTCTGGTTTTGTAGTCCTTGCCAATTCGGCGGGTATGCCGCATCTTGCCAACCAACATCCTCTCAGAAACTCTGCCGTTTCCTGTCAATCTGCTTCATCTTAGGGCTTTGTTGATCTAACTTACTTTATCAACAAAATTTGACTTTTTTCAACAAAGCCTCAGCTTAGAAAAGACATAAATAAGTGGGTCTTGAACGCGATACGGATTTGATGGCGAACAGACCAAGTACCACAACCGGGCAGGGAATAACCACACGGAGACTTAATCTTGATAGAATAATTCGCCCCGCAAACCCATCATTTCAATGGTGGGTTAGGGGCGTGGGTGTGTGGGACATAAGTCAGCTCCTTCCAAGTAAAAGAAGGTTATGCCATACTCCCTTGCACATAACCGCAGTCGCAATCCTGTCGTCCCTCCTCTGCCACACCTGCCAACCGTTCGATTTCTTGTC
>JAJYXH010000093.1 GCA_021791075.1 Microcaldota archaeon | reverse complement strand
GTGCCAGAGGATCCTCCGAACGTTCCTCCCCTTGCGGCGTAGCACTGCACTGTGAATGACCTGCTCGAGCTCGAGTTGATGACGCCGTTGCCTATCTGCTCGTACTTGTAGGTTGAGTTCTGGCTGCAGGCTATTCCCGTAACATTTATAGGGGCTGACGTTGTCTGGAGTATTGTCAACGTCATTATCCCGCTCTGCGAGATCGATGCAACAGTGCAGTCGATACCCTGCTCGAGCGCGCACAGACTGCTCGATCCCGGAGTGAAGATTCCGAGTTCATAGAGCACCACGAGCGCAACGGCGATGACCACGAGGGCCCATCCGTACGTGGTAAGGTACTCCATCGAGGTCTGGATCCGCTTCCTGCTCCCTGCCGACATGAGTATAGCTTGCGCTGGAAGTAATAAAAACGTTCTGTGGAGCCTCTCTGGTATAGAGCTTGTTTCGTCGTCAATGGCCAATCCGTTTTACAGCATGCTCGCACGCAGAGATTATCTCAGAGCACTTTGGCAGCAGTGCTTTTGCCTGGGCGTTGATCTCCTCCCTTGCCAGCTGACCCTCGAAACCGTACCCTGCCGGAGCCCTCAGCCTGAGAAGAGCCTCGAACGTTGCAAGGTATCCGTCGAGACTGCCGAGGAATTCCCTGTCAACCTTCCTATTCCCCGCGATGAATATCCTTGCTGCGCCGCTTATGTCGTGCACCTTAGGCACGTCCACATGCAGCACTATGAGGACCGACTTCAGCGCTATCTCGGCCGACATCTCCATCGCGTATACGGCCTGCGCCCCCATTCCCTTCTCAAGCGCAAGCTTTGCGGTACTGAGCCAGTCCTTGGCCGTGTCTATCGGCTCCGTCACTGCCATGTAAGCACCTCCACCCCGTCCACATTGGACCTCTTGTGCCTTATTCCCGAGACCCGGTCCACGAAGTCGGTAAGTACGGACTCCCTCTCGTATAATACTATACCGTAATCGGCAAGATCGAAGTAGATGGGCCTTATGCCACCCATATTATCCGCACCCATGACCACGGGGCAGACCAGATGCGGAAGATCCCTGTCTGACAGGGCCATGGCATCGGCTCTCATGCCGTCTATCACCTTGACTATGCCGGGATACCCGCTTCCGTCCTTCGTGACCACGAGCAGGTCTATGTCGCTGTTTCCGTTGCACGAACCCTTTGCCACCGAGCCGAAGAGCATTATGCCCTTTACATAGCCCAGGGTCGAGAGCCTTCCGGACAGCCCCATCAGGAACCGCTTGAGCTGGTCGTCTATGTCAAGGAAGTCGATCTTCCTGGAGACCAGTTCCAGTATGAAGGCATTGAAGCTGAGTCCGCGGCCCCTCCTCCTGCCGGCAACGTCCCTTGCGATGGAGAGCTTCCTGTAGCTCTTCAGGTCAAGCATTATGGTCTTGTGCTCCTGCATGATTATATATAGATAATGATCTATATAAATATTTCTATAGATTAATGCCATGCTGCATGGACAGGGCGTGTTACAGGAGTCTGTCGCCGGATCCCCAAATCTTCTCGTCTATCAGAAGCGCCGCTGCTGCATCGGTCTCCGCATTGTGCAACCGGCCTCTCGGCTTATCGATGCCGAGCCTCCCCATGGCCGTTGAGAGCTTAAGGCGCGTGCCGTACATTCCAAGATGCTCGCAGGCGGAGCGCATAATGCACTCCCCCCACATCGACCGTGACAGATTCCAGGGTTCCTTTGCAAGGAATGGCCTGTCGAAGTCAGCATTGTACGCCTTCAGCTCAACGCCCTTCCCCTTCCATGCGCGGCGGCGATGCCGGCCAACCTCTTTCTGAGATCCTGTGCGACGGAAACGTCCGACCTGGCTTTGTATATCTTGTTAAGCGGAATCCCGTTGACTGCCAGCGCATCGCCGGCCCTGTCGTTGGCCAGGTACTTCCTGTCAGGGAGGCATGTCTCCCCCCACGTAAGGAGCCTGCCAGAAGCGTCCCTCCATGCGATCCCCACCTGTATTATCGCATCATCGCGCCTCGGGTATGCCCTGTGGCCCAGCCCTGTTGTTTCAGTGTCTATAACCACGATTTTCGGCACGCTTATCACCGTCTCTTGCGCGACAGTTCGACCACTGTCAGAGCCAGAAACTTGCCAGCCCAGTCCTTTGCATTGAATGCGTCTTCTTTTGCCGCCTCTTCGGGCTCTTCATAGACTAGTTCGTGCCTCTTCCTCCGAAGTCTGTCCAGTTCAGTTATTACAGTGTCCCACTCGTCGCCCTTCTGTCTCTCCCGGAGAAACCTTATTACAGCCATGTGGCCATTGACGCTTGATGGCCTGTAACCGATATCCGACATCAGCGCCCTAGCGGAGCGGAGCATGGAGTTGTAGTAGATTGTAATTGCCCAGTCGTAGTCTTCAGCATGAAGAAGCCTGTCCGCAGTTGCGACGTCATTCTTAGCCCTCTCAAGCAGCCTTAACGCAACCCTGCTGTCAGGCCTAATCTTATAGATCACTCTCTCTTTTAATAAGTCCTCTAAAGCCATCCTCATCCCCGATTATCATTATTATAGGACTTCGCGCTATATCTGCAAGCAGGGCGCTCCCTGCCTTTATGCGCGCCCTTAACTCTTTTGAGCTCCATATTATATAATTAACTTCCCTTCCCAGAGCCTGCTCCATCCTGCCAACTCTCTTCACCAGTTTGGTTGCATCGGCGTCGCCTATGAGTAGGAGGTCCGCATCGCTCTTGGCTGTTTCGGTGCCGCTTGCGAAAGATCCGTATATCAGGGCGTATCTGATGTCCTTGAATTCCGAGAGTCCCTGCCCGACGACATATGCAAGTCCGGAAGTCTTTATTATGAGGCCCTTTAATTCGTCAAGATACGGCAGCGACTTGTTTAGCGAGATCACCGTGATCCTGCCTCTCTTCTCCTCCATAAGAATGCCGAGCGACTCCAGGTTCTTGATCTCCTTGTACAGCATGCTGTATGGAATGTTGAGGCCGACTGAAAGCTCTCTTATGTAGAAAGTTCTGTCTGGATCGAGCATGAACCTTGAGAGAAGCCTTGTCCGTGTTACGGATCCAAACAATCTATCTATCTTATATGTCATAGTATCTATTTAATAGATAACTGATATATAAACGTGCGCCTTGGCAGAAATTCGCAGGGCTATCCGGAGTCCGCCGTCTTCATCTCGAGTATCCTGTCCACCCTGAAGTTCCTGTACTCCTTGCGCCTCGAGTCGAAGCACTCAACTCCCAGATACTCCCTGCCAAGGTATTCGAAGTTGCCCATCCTCGACGGCGTGACCACCCTCCTCGACTTCTCGTCGTTGGCCTTGAGATAGACGATCTCGATGCTGCCTTTCCTCTTGATCACGTCCTCTATCATCCTCACCTTCTCTTCCAGCGGAATCCTCTCTTCGGACTTCTTGTACTGGTACCTTGTGAGGAATTTTATCACCCTGAAGTCGGTGAATATGTGCTTCTTCTCCAGCCTCTTCCTCAGGACGATGCCATCCAGGGTCCTGCACCTGCTCAGGGCAACGTACAGCTGGCCCGTCGCAAATATTCCGGATCCGATGTCTATTATGACCTTGTCGAACGTCTTGCCCTGGCTCTTGTGAATGGTGACGGCCCATGCGAGCATCATGGGATACTGCGAGAAACGCCCCACAACCGCAGGGACGAGCCTGCGCGATTCCGAGTCGTAGGACATCTTGAACAGCTCCCACGTATGCCTTCCTACGGAGACCTCAGATCCGTCGAGAAGCCTCACCCCTATGAGATCCGTCCCGTCTTCGCCCCTGCCTATCGATGTTATCTCGCCGATGCTGCCGTTAACCCACCGCTCCGCCTTGTCGTTGTTGAGCAGCATCACCTGCGCGCCTATCTTCACCCTCAGCTCCCTTTCCGCGGGCATGCTTCCATCTTTGAAATCCCCTTCAAGCCATGCCTCGTAGAGATACTGCCTGCCCTTGACCTTCTCGAGTTCCGCGCCGTTCAACACGTCGGCGAGCCGGTTCGTTGGCACCAGAGTCACATAGCCTTCAGAGCTTCCGGGAACGAAATGGGGGTTGAACCGCTCGTTCAGCAATTCCATCTCGTCGGCGCCTGCGGTATTGTTCCTGACCGCATTGAGGAGCCCTATGAACCTTGCATCACTGTGCCTGTAGTGCTTGTCGAGCTCCACGAACTCCGCGGGGAAGTCCCTGAAGGCGTTGGCATCGAAGAAGTGCTCGCTCCTGTAGTGCTGCCTGAACATCTTCCTCTCGCCGTACGTCACCACCGGAGGCAGCTGATAGAGGTCGCCTATGAAGACCATTCTCATGCCGCCGAAAGGCAGGCGGGAGTCCCTCCCGTTGTGCCTGAGGAACGCGTCTATGCAGTCTAGCAGATCGGCCCTCACCATCGATATCTCGTCGATGATTATCATGTCGGTATTCCTGTACATCTCCGCCTTCCGCGCAGGGAGCCTCCTCACGGTATCCACGGTTATATCCGGCTTGAATCCGAAGAATGAGTGTATCGTCTGGCCCTTTATGTTGAGCGCGGCAACGCCAGTCGGCGCGAGCAGCACGACGCGCTTCTTCGTCGTGCTACTGAAGTGCTGGAGAAGTGTGGACTTGCCGGTGCCGGCCTTGCCCGTTATGAATAGGTTCTTGTCAGAAGTCTCCAGCAGCTCGAGGGCGCGCGCAAAGCTCCCCTCCACCTTTATCGTTGACGCGCAGATGGCCCGGATGTCACTGCGTTCGCTGCCATGCATGTATACATCTTTGTACGGCAAGAATTCTAATCCTTTCCATTGCCGCCTTCGGGAAAGGAGTCACGCCTGCTTCTTCATTGCCTCTATGTTCTTGAGCTCGTAGAGCTTTCCCAGCGCGAGGTAGGTTGCCATCGACATGTTGTAGACGTCCCTCGTCCTTCCCCTTGAGTATGTCCAGATGTCCTTTACACCCGCCAGCTCGAGCACCGCGCGAACCGTGTCGCTTGCGACTATGCCGACCCCCTTCGGTGCCGGCTTGAGTATCACGTGGGCGCTTCCGCACTTTGCGCTGAGCCTGAGCGGAAGGCTGTGCGGCGCATTGCAGTTGCACTCCTGGGACCCGCACCCGAGATTGACGGATATGATGTGCTTCTTAGCGTCCCTTATTCCCGTGTCGATGGCGGGCTTTGCCTCGACGTCCTTTCCTACGCCGAGCCCTATGTGCCCGTTCTTGTCTCCCACAACGACTGTTGCCCTGTACTTCTGCTTCCTGTTGTTCTTCGTCATTCTCTGGACCGAGGCGATCTCAAGGACCCGGTCCTCGAGATCCGGGAGCAGCGCGTCGACAATCTCGGTCTCCTTTATCGGCTTACCCGTTGCAAATATCTGCTCTACTGAGATGATCTGGCCGGACTTGACCTGCTGGCCTACCCTCGTCTTCGGGTCCCATACCACAGGCTCTTCCTCCCGCCTGTCGAAGTCCCTTCTCTCCCTCCTGTTATCTCTCTTGCCCTTGTTATACATTCAATATCCTCTCCTTTACCTGGTTGAAAAGTGCGTTGAGCTTCTCCGCGTCTATTCCCTCCTTTATGTAGCTGGAGTACTGCCTCTTGTACGCTTCTGGCTTCTTCTCCTTGAGCTCCTTTACGTACTTTGTATCAGAATAATTATATAGGCTCTCCTTGACCTCGATGCCGTTCCTCACCTTCATGCCACCGTCGACGCATCCCTTCGCGAAGACGAAGGGCACTGAGTTCGTAACCGGGGCGCTGAGCCCTATGTCAAGTATGAACTCGCTGCTCTTCAGCTCCGGCTTTGCAGTTACCTTCTTTGCAAGTAGTATTCCGAGAAGGTATGCGGTGGGCTTGTTCGGCCTGCTTGGCCACTTGTACTGGCTGAGCTCCCTCGAGTCGGCATATGCGAGTATCTGGTCCCCTTTTATGTTGTACCTTGAGACGTGGGCTATTACCCTCTTGTTCGTCCTCCTTACCACTATCCTGTCGAGCCCGCTCTTGACGATGGCGAACCTCTTCTTGTAGTTGGTCTTCGCCTCCCTTCTCCTCCTGAACGGCAAACTCTTGATCGTATTCCCCATCTAACTCACTTGCTTGTATACAGCTGCCTTATCTCGTCGTTTATCTTCTTCAGCTCCTCGCCCGTGACCTTTATCCCGGAGTCGCTGAGGTGGAGCAGCAGCGCCCCCTTGTTTGCATAAACGTTTCCCTTGATCTGTCCGTAGAGCTCGTTGAACTTCCTCGTGTCTATCTTGCCGATGGCCTTGAGCTTCTTGAGCAGGAGCCTCTGCGACCTCACCTTCTTCTCCCAGGTCCTTCCCTGTCTTGCCTTCCTGGTCCCCTTCCTCATCCCGACTCCCCTCGACCTTCCCTCGCTTCTCTTCTGCCTGAGCAGCTTCGATCTTGCGCTCACGTTGTGCTTCTCCTTGATTGCGTAGACTCCGCCGGAGCTGATGAGCTTCCTCACGTCGTCCCTCGTTATGGCCTTGTCTGCATCCTCGAACGCGCTTGGGTTGACTCTTATGGCGCTGATGCCCCTGTCCATCAGTTCGCTCGCGACTCTCTTAGTGAATTTTATCGTCATGATCATACACCGTTTGCAACCTTTACGTTGCCCTGTTCTGCGATCTTCTGAAGCATCACCCTCTTCCTGAATGAGAGGTCGTGCGCGAATACCACGGTCTTCCTCTCTCCCGCGCTTATCAGGTCTCTCAGCTCTGT
>JAJYXH010000033.1 GCA_021791075.1 Microcaldota archaeon | reverse complement strand
TATATCCTGAACTTGTAGGCACGCATTGTTTCCATGTTTTCCTTTTTGTTTTCCATACTTATATAACCTTCCCACGCCCCTAACCCACCATTGAAATGATGGGTTTGCGGGGCGAATTATTCTATCATAGGCATTCCTCCTTATTTATGTTTTTTCTACGGAGCGGGGTGAGGATAAGTGGGCGGCTTTCGCCGCCCGGTTCCGTTTCTAGGTGCGCCAGGCACTTGCTGGCAGAGATTATATTGACAGTAAACATTTATATGCTTTACCTTGATTACAAGATATTGTAGTAAGGTATATATAGCTTGTCTTTGAAATAACAGTTACGGAAAACGCGAATGCCTTCGCTATACAAATAGGCGCTCTGTTTCTTGGTGCGGTTCTGCTGTCTAGGTGGTAAGATGAGGGTGAGCGTGAACTATAACGGAAGAATAAAGGGATTGGACAAGGTACTGACTGCGGCACTGGAGAAGTACGTGGTTCTTGACTACGAACATACAGACGAAGCGTGCAAGGAGTTCGGGAGGCTCCTGAGGGAGATCGCGGAGCTTGCATGGGTCTGCAGGATGAGTGCGAAGCAGAGCGGGAGGTACTTCGGTTACGAGATGGAGGTATACGTGACTGAGAGAGGACTCCAATGGCAGAGGTACAGAACAGAGGCGGATCCTCCACCGCCTCTGGCGGATCACCTGAACGCCGGGCACTGCTGGCAGGTTTGGCCGAATAGAATAGGTCAGAGATACTTCGGCGACTGGAATCCCATAAGTATCCCTATGCTCATCGGAACCTTTGGCCTTAGTTCCTCCCACCCGTTCCAGATGACGTCCCTCAGGTTGAGTTCGAGGCCTCCGGAGAGGCGGTGACCTGATGTTAATGGAAAACGTATCATGTCGTTTGCAAGCTACATGTGATAGTTTGTTATCTCGAAGGCCGCGGGCCAGTCGGGAGTTATTCTCTCTCTTCGGAGCATCTTGAGAAACTGGTCTATAGGCCTCTCGCAGCTTTCCTTGACAAGTTGCTCCGCGGATTTTCCGTTCGTTGCATAGACGAGCGACATACCCATGCCGCTGTAGACGACCTGCTTGACCGCATCCTCATCCCGCCTGGCCAGGTCGAATAACCTCTTCGCCTTCCCGTCCCTTGTCAGGCCATACAGTAGGAAGGTCTCGTAGCTGACCTCGGCCTTCATCGACCGCATTATCGGGTTGGCTCTCCCGCTTACCGACATAGAATCCAATATCCATATCTGGCTTGCCGCCTGTTTATGCCTTGTCCAAGACAGTGTATCCTATTAAAAATCTGAACTGAGCTTACTACTGTAACGGTGTCACATTTATGGAGAAGAGCGACGGAGTGCCGGCATGGCTGAAGTGCGAGGACATGCTAACGAGGGCGAAGGACGAGCTGATACTCGAGGCCATCGACCTGCTGAAGCTCGAGATGAAGGAGAAGAGGATTGACATAAAGGGCTACATAGCGGCTCTTCCTGACAAGGGGCAGGAGCTCGAGCAGGACCTCTTCATGATCGGACAGCTCATAGCTAGGGTCGAGGAGATACGCAGCCAGTACTCTGGTTACCTGGAGAAGGAGAGGAATGGGGAGATAACCGATCCCGAGGTAATAGCGAGAGGCGAGGCCCTGAGAAGGTTCCTGATGTCGATCGACGCGATAGACATGCTCATGCACTTCAGCAGGGTCTTCGGCACATGGGCCGACGACACCGGAGTATACTCCGCGCTGAAAGATCCCGTCGACGTGATGGTCAAGAGCGCCTCCCTCGACGGAGGAAGGGCCGACGCCCTTGATTTCGTCCTCTCGAGCAAGAAGTTCTCGGAGAGCGATGCCCTCTCCAACGACGAGATGCAGGTCCTTGAGGAGACTCTTGACCGAGTGGACAGGAAGCACGAGGGTCACACGCATGGCCACGAATAACCGGGTTCCTAAAGAGGATCGCTTCCTCTGCCCGGGGTGCGGCAGCGTGATGGCCAACATGCAGGAGTGCCATCTTGTCTGCGGGAACTGCGGACTGCAGCTCGACTGCAACGACAAGGGCTGGTTCTGGTAGCCGCACCCGCAGGCCTGGCTGATAATCATTATATATGGAATATGTCCATTCATCTTCATGCTCAGGATAGGCTATCACCTCTCTATTGCGGGAAGCCTCGATCTCGCATTCGACCGCGGGGCCGCGATAGGCTGCACCGCGATGCAAATCTTCGTGACGAATCCTAGGGGATGGGAGACCAAGAGTCCGATCTCCAGCGTCGTCAGGGACTTCCGCGAGAAGGCCGAGCGGCTTGACATACTCCCGGTGTGCCACATGCCGTACCTCCCGAACCTTGGCTCTACAAACGAGGAGACGTACAGGAAGTCCATCCTCTCGTTTCAGGAGAATCTCGGTATCTGCGATTCCCTTGGGATCAAGTACCTCATAACGCACCTCGGAAGCCATCTCGGGAAGGGGAGGAAGACCGGGCTCGAGAATGTTGTCAATGCGCTTGAGGATGCATCGGGAAGCCTAGGCAGCGTAACGGTCCTGCTTGAGAACCAGGCCGGCCACGCGAACAGCATAGGCGCGAAGCTGGAAGACCTGATCGAGATCTACGAGAGCTCGTCGCTTGCAAAGAAGGGAAGACTGGGCTTCTGCCTTGACACGTGCCACCTCTTCGCCGCGGGATATGACATACGGGTTCAACGGACCTGGGACGAGATCGACAGGGATCTTGGCCTGGAGAAGGTCCATGCGTTCCACATGAACGACGCGAAGTTCGGGCTCGGATCCGGGAAGGACAGGCACGACAACATCGGACGGGGATACGTTGGCAAGGAGGGCTTTGCAACCATCATGAAGAACAGGAAGATAACGAGCAAGATACTGATACTAGAGACCCCACCGAATCCGGAGCTGGAGGAGAACGAGGAGATGGAGCTCCTCAGGAAGCTCTACGAATGATAAGGCACTAGTAAAGACATTTATAGACACATGATTGTTTACCCATCATTATCCCTCGTAAAACAGTAACGATGCTATGGCTTCTTATAGATATTTACCCATAGTGTAGCATATGGCAAGGATTCCGCGCAAGGTGCGAAAGACTCTGCTCTCACTGAAGAAGAAGCATGAGCACTACGTGGAGGTCAAGGTCATAAAAGGCCTGTTCTGCGTCTTCGAGTCCGTGGGGAGGTACGATCCCGTTAGGAAGAGGGCGAAGAAGATAACGCACTATCTGGGAAGGATACTTCCGGGTGGAGAGTTCGTCGAGGCGAACCACAGGAAGCCCAGGTACGCGGAGGTGACCAAGCCAGAAGAGGCTGAGGCAAACTCGGTCCGTCCTGAGGCTGCAGAAATCCAGGTTCCGGATGATCAGGACCTGAAGCTCCTTACCGCGCTCAGCATGAACGGAAGGGCAACCTATGCATTTCTTGGAAGGCTTGCCGGAATGACGAAGAATACGGCCTACAACAGGGTGAAGCACCTCACGAAGAGATACGGGATACGGTATCTCGCCGAGATAGACATGGAGAAGCTCGGGTACCTCTCTTACATAACGCTTGTCAAGTTCATCGACAAGAAGCCCGGAGTCACCGAGATACGGCAGGTGATGGAGGCTGAGGCCGGAGTGCAGCTTGTCCTGATGACCAGCGGGGAGTACGACATGGTGGTCTATTTCATCGCGGAGAATGCAAGGGACGTGGCTTACTTTATGCGAAAGATGCAGACCGAGAGCGCGCTCAACAAGTACACGTCGAGGTGGTACACGACCACGGCATTCAATGACTATGGCTTCATACCGCTGAGGCACGCCGCAACGGACGTGCTGAGGATGAGGGTCTGGAACAGGAGCAGGGAGAGGCCGCAGCCGCAGAGCGACGAGTTGACGTCAAGGGATGCGGAGGTTCTCATCGAGCTCAATGGGAACGGAGCGGTTGACTTTGCGGAGATTGACAGAATACACGGATACGATAGCGGGGCCGCACTCTATTCGTACTACAAGCTGAGAAAGAAGGGCATACTGAAGAGGATCACGGTGAGCCTGGAGAACCTCAACATCAAGTACAATGCGGTTATACTAGCAAACATCTTCAACGGAAAGAAGCTTGAGGAGACAAGGGTAAACCTGACCAGCGAGGTGATAAGGGACTCGGAAGTGGTCAACAAGTACGCACTTGTGAGCGATATACAGGTGCCCTCGTGCGTCATGTTCATAATGCCGGTATTTGCAGATGGATCGGTACAGAGCGTCATCGACTACCTTGACAGGAACGTTGACGGGATCGAGAACAAGATGCTTATAGTCACGGAGGTCGTGCTTGGCTCGTTCTGCTTCAGGAGATTCGACAAGGCGTACTCCGTGCAGTACCAGAGGCTGGTTCAGATCTATAAGACCATAGAACCCATGCGCAGGGAGGTATACGAAGAGCAGAAGGAGAGTATGGTGCCTGAAGAGATAGATCTCGGCAAGATTTAGAGCGCAATAAGATTAACCGTGCGTTTTTTTTTTGATTAAGGCGCACACCTCTCTCCATTACGTCTGTTGGATCCCGACATTGACTTCACTTATTTTTGTGACTGTTCTCATTTATAAATCTTGTCTATAACCTTGTTCAAGGGTATAAAAAGCTTATACCGCCTGGACTATTCCTCCAAGTGCGAGTGCCGCGAACGACGTGACGAGCAGCGGGAAGATCGCTGCGCTTCCTATTACCCCGAATGCGGTTGCCATTACCGTTGCTATAGAGACAACGAACCCCAGATATCCGAATACTATCAGAGCCGACGCGCCGAATGGCAACTTGGATGATCTCTTTTCCCTATTCATCTCCTCACCGATAGTGGGGTATAGGCTTGGCTCCTATTTAAAGCTTCTTGGATTTTTACAATTATTTACATATTTTTGTTATTATGTTACTTATACGACGATACATTGGCGATAATATGATTGGTAGAATTTATAATATGCTGAGAAACGCGATTGGAATGGGGGATGCACATACAGGAATCGGAGACGTGACCAGAAGGCTCCGCATAAGGAGGGCCTATACGGACAAGCCCTCGTGGCACTGGAAGGAGACAAGGTTCCAGAGGATGGAGCTCGGGCTTGGCATGAGGATGAATCCCCACGTAGTCATAGTCGGAGAGAGCGGGAGCGGGAAGTCGAACGCATGCAAGATCATGGTGAGGGAGATGGCGAGCAAAGGAGCGAGGGTGGCGATACTAGACCCGCACAACGAGTACCTCGGCATAGCGGAGTCGATAGGAGCGGAGGTCTACGATGCCGCTTACAACGGCATAAACATATTCGAGCTCGATGGGGTGAGCGAGAAGGAGAGGGCGAACGAGCTGACGAACATGTTCAAGAGGATCTTCAGGCTCGGGGAGGTCCAGGGGTACGAGCTCTACCGGTGCATAATGTTCACCTATACTAGGATGGGCAACCTCGGCAGGGTGCCGAACATCCACGATCTGCTGTACACGATGAACATCTTCAAGAAGCACGCCGGAACAGCAGAGACGAGGATACTCGATGGGTTGTCAAGAAGGCTATCGCTCATAGACACCGGCGCATTCTCCAGGAGCACTGAGATGGAGAGGGTCATGTCGGGCAACAGCATCTTCCTGCTCTCCGGCCTGCACACGAACGAGTCGCAGTCCGTGTACATAGAGGGCTTCCTTAGAAAGGTCTACTCCCGAATGCTCTCTTCGGAGAGGAAGGAGGGCGAACGACTCTACATAGTTATCGACGAGGCGGAGAAGCTAGGGCAGAAGTCTGTTGCTGGAAGGATAGCCGCAGAGGGGAGGAAGTACGGGATAGGGATAGTGGCGATGGCGCAGAGGGCGAAGAGCGTTGAGTCCGAGATACGCACCAACGCATCGCTCTTCATCTCCTTCTACCAGAGGGAGCCGGAGGAGCTGAACTACCTGGCGAACCTCATAGCAGGGGGCAACGAACTGAACAGGTTTGCCGAGGTAAAGAAGGCGATACGGTCCCTCGGCAGGGGCAGCGCGGTGGTGATGGACTCGGCTGAACGCAACCCCTTCATAGCCCGGTTCGACAAGAGCGTTGGCGAGAAGGCCTGTATCTCATACGAGATAATCAAGCTTTCCAGGCACGGAAGGCCTCTGGCCGAGATACGCGAGGAGATAGGAAAGACGGGGCTCCGGAGGATTGAAGTCGACAGGAAGCTCGATGAGATGGTAAAGAATGATACTATCTCAAGGTATGACGTGGAGTGCTGGTCCAGGTACGACGGCCCGTGGTACATCTCGATGAGAAGAAACTCGGCGGAGCATGATGTGTGCGTAGAGGTGATAAGGAGGCACCTCGAACACATTGGAATAAAGTGCTCTGTATACAACAGCTCCTACGGGCCCGATCTCATTGCCGTCTCGGATGGGAAGAGGATCGCGGTGGAGTACGAGACCGGGATGAAGAGGATAGAGAGCACACAGGAGATGATAACGAAGAGGGGCGTGCTCTACGCCCACGTCTTGGTGATAGTGAACAACGGCAAGGTGGACGAGTACTCTTCGATAAAGGGGGCGACGATCATCTCGATCTCCGGATTCCTGAATGAGAGCTCCGCGCAGAATCTGATACAAGGAGATGCTACTGCTCTCCGCCCTTGAGCTTCAGTATGGCCTCGGCGATGTTGCCGTTCGACTCCTCGAGAGCCTTCCTTACGGCATCATCGTCCCCGACTCCCGACTGCTCCCTGGCGAGCTTGACATCGTCGTCGCTTATCTCTATCTTCTCTATCTGCTTCGGCCTCTCGCTGACA
>JAJYXH010000030.1 GCA_021791075.1 Microcaldota archaeon | reverse complement strand
CAAAATCAGATTTATATACTTTATCCTCGCATATCCATATGACGATTAGCTCTTCAGTGCTAATTTTTAGCTGGTCTGATGAAAATAGAGGTTATAGAGAGCACCCCGCTGTTTCTGCGCTTCAAGCTGAGCGGCGCGGACCTTAGCGTGGCGAATACGATCAGGAGGATTGCGATAAACAGCGTGCCTGCGTTCGCTGTGGACAGCGTGACGTTCTACGAGAACGGCAGCTCGATGTTCGACGAGTACATCGCGCACCGCGTGGGCCTGGTGCCCCTTGTCACCCCGGGAAAGGGATATGACGAGAAGGACGAGATACTCTTCACGCTCAGCGCAGAGGGTCCGTCAACAGTATACTCGAAGGACCTCAAGAGCAACGACAAGTCCGTGAAGGTGGCGAACGATAACATACCGATAATGAAGCTTGCCGCCGGACAGACGCTAAGGCTTGACGGCAAGGCCATAATGGGAACGGGCTCGAAGAGCGCGAAGTTCCAGGCTGGCCTAGCCTCCTACAAAGTCCTTTCGGATGACTCCTATGAGTTTTATATTGAGACATTTGGTCAGATGCCACCCGCCGAGATCCTCTCGAGGGCATTAAGTATAATAAGTGACAATGTCAAAGAGGTATACAAGGAGCTTAAATAATGCAGGGGTGGCAGAGCCTGGTCAAATGCGCTGGCTTGAGGGGTCAGTAGCTTAGAGCTTGCGTGTGTTCAAATCACACCCCCTGCATATGGTGAAGAGATGCGAGACATAGAGAAGAAGAGCATAAAGGGCTGGCTTGAGGAGCTTGACAAGGCTCCGGAGGGCGGCAAGAACGCGGGACTCTGGTGCTACGTCTACGAGCTCGCATCGCAGCCGAAGAGAAGGAGGGTAGCGGTCAACCTCTCGAAGCTCAACAGGTACGCGAAGGATGGGGAGAATATCATAGTTCCGGGAAAGATCCTCGGAGGAGGAAGCATAACGAAGGGAATCAACGTCACCGCGGTGGAATACTCAACCGGAGTCGAGGAGAAGATAACCAAGGCGAAGGGAAAGCTGCTCACGCTCCGGGAGATGATGAAGAAGGAGAGCGTGCGCGTAATGGTTTAAGGAGATATTTATGGCAGATTATGTTATTGATGGAACGGGAAAGGTCCTTGGAAGGATAGGGAGCCTGGTTGCGAAGAGACTTCTCAGCGGGAAGAGCGTCGCGCTCGTCAATGCGGAGAAGATCTACATGAGCGGCGACCCCAGGGGACTCTTCGAGAAGTACAAGAGGCTCGTCGAGCTCAAGGACAAGGCCAACCCGGAGCACTCGCCCTACTGGTCGAGGAGGTCTGACCTCTTCGTCAAGAGGGTCATCAGGGGCATGCTCCCCTACAAGAAGCCGAGGGGCAAGGAGGCCTACAAGCTCCTCAAGGTCTACATAGGAGTGCCGGAGGAGTTCAGGAAGGCTAGGGTCGAGAAGATCGAGTCGAAGGAAGCCAGCGAGATCTACCACTCGATAACCACGATAGGAGAGCTTACCGAGATGCTCGGGTACAAGGGTTGATATTCATGGCAGTGCAATTCGTACAAAACATGCGGTTGAGGTCAGCGGTAAGGAAGGGCGATATGGAGAGGATGGAGGAGGCCCTCGAGAGGGGAGCAGATCCAACCTGCAGGGGGGTATTTACGCGCAGAACCGCCATTCAGGAGGCAGAGACCAGTGATAGCCTCACGAAAAGGCAGGGCATGCTCTTCGTGCTCAAAGTGTACGAGGGAAAAAAGGCTAATAGATGATATTCATGGCAGAACAAGCGAAGGGAACAGGAAACCTTGACAAGGAGCTGGAGGCTCTGTATCAGCCGAAGGGCGCGCAGCAGAAGAAGACCGCGGCCAAGGCGACAACGGCAAAGACAAAGGTCGCGAGGAAGCCGATGGCAAGGAAGAAGCCGGTGATGGCCAAGGGAAAGAGAAAACGCGCGGTAGCGAGGGCCACTCTGCTTCCGGGCAAAGGCACGGTTCTATTCAACGGCGTGGACATCAAGCTGGTCAAGCCGGACATTCTAAGGGAGCTCATAATGGAGCCGATAAGAATCTCCCCACAGGCGCAGGGAGTCGCAGGCGCTTCCGACATAAGGATCAACGTCTACGGAGGAGGAAGGAGCGGGCAGGCCCAGGCCGCAAGGGCCGCGCTGGCGAAGGTGCTTGTGAGCGCCTCGGGGGAGGGCCTGAAGAGCATGTACATGTCATATGACAGGACGCTTATGGTTGACGATTACAGAAGGGTCGAGCCGAAGAAGTTCCTCGGCCCCAAGGCAAGGGCAAGGTTCCAGAAGTCGTACAGATGATGTTGGTAGATTTCCATGATGATTCCGGTAAGATGTTTTTCCTGCGGCCAGGTAGTGGCTGACAAGTGGGAGGAGTACAACAAGCGCGTCAACGTGAACAAGGAGGGGTCGGGAAAGGTCCTCGACAGCCTTGGAGTGAACAGGTACTGCTGCAGGAGGATGCTGGTAGGAAACGTTGACCTTATAGAGGATATAATAAATTATGGCAGAAAGTAAGGGCGCGGGAACGTATAGGTATAAAAATAACCTACGCCAAGCAATAAAGTGCGGGGTCGTCTGCTAGCTTGGTTAGGCTCTGTGCTTAGGGAGCATAAGACCCGCGTTCAAAATGAACTCCTTTAGTTCATGAAAATCGCGGCGACCCCGAATTTGATGGTGAAATGATGGAGAATGAACAGCTGCTTACGGACCAATCCGCATACCTAGAGGCGGGAGTGCACATCGGCACCAAGGTTACGACTCCGGGGATGCGCAGGTTCATCTACAAGATACGGGAAGACGGACTCTTCCTGCTCAACCTCTCCACCATAAACGAGAGGATATCGCACGCCGCAAAGATGCTGGCGGAGTTCGATGCGAAGGAGATAGTCGTCACCTCGTCGAGAATATACGCGATTGCCGCGGCTGCGAAGTTCGCGGAGATAACTGGAGCGAAGCTCATGGCCGGGCGTGTCATGCCCGGTGTCTTCACCAACCCGAAAAGGACCGACTACTCGGAGCCTGGGGTGATGCTCGTAAGCGACACGAGAAACGAGAGGCAGGCGATACGCGAGGCGAGCAAGACCAGCATACCGACCGTGGCGCTCTGCGACACTGACAACATAATCAAGTACGTCGACCTCGTAATCCCATGCAACAACAAGGGAAGGAGGTCGCTTGCGCTGGTATACTTCTTATTGGCAAGGGAGTTCCTCAAGGAGAAAGGCTTAATAAAGACAAATGAGGAGTTCACCTACAAGATCTCCGACTTCGAGGCAAAACTGGAGATGAAGGCGAACTAATTGGATAGACACGCACCAGGGTCGAAAAAGGGCCAGGCGGCGATAGACTTCCTGGTCTCGTACGGAATAGTCCTAATAGCACTCGCAATAACCATAATCATCCTCTTCAAGATAAGCATAGGCAACTCCTACACCAGCTCCCCATACTGCAGCCCGAGCCCGGGCTTCTCGTGCGGATTCTTCACGATGAATGCGTTCAGCGGAGTCCTTAACGTCCAGATAGACCAGGCAACGGGAGGGCCGATAACGGTGGGCGGGATCGCGTGTTCGTCGGACCTTAACGCGAGCGGGAACATGCCCGAGTTCGGGAATGTGCAGGTGACCGCGAACAGTGTCTACTATCCGCAGGGGGGGTTCGTGCAGAACGCGCTGTACAGCGGGAGCGCCAAGACCTTCACGCTCTACTGCTACGACTCCAGAGGCATTGCAACTGGGCAGCTGGGGAACGCATTCACGGGATACGTCTGGATGAACTACACGATACCCAATTACGGCCAGAGAACGCAGCTCATAGCCACGGTCAACGCAAAGTACACCTGAGCGGATAGCCTAAGCGGTTGCCATTGCGTTACTGTTCCTGCGCAAAGTAATCAGCAGCAACCACATTATCACGAAGAAGAGCGCGATGAATGAGAGCGAGCCGATAATGCTTATCGAGCCTGACAGTAGCAGGGCGATTCCCAGGAATAAATTCATCGATGCAAAGAGCGGCGGTATTGCGGGCAGGGGCACCTTGTACTTCGAGAGTATCTGCATTGTGATCAGCAGGCCTGCTGCGGCTCCCAGTATCGCCATGACAGGTATGAAGGTGTTTGCGAAGCTTATGTATGCTCCGACAGTGAGCATGAGCGGGAGTGCAAGATCCCCTGCCCCGAGTGCCACCTGCGAGACCTGAGGGAGCGCGCCTTTTGCAATCATGCGCTTTATTGCGGGATTCTTTACTCCGGTCTTCCTGATGTTCGCCTTTATCTCGCTCCTCTCTTTCTGGCTCAGGTATGTCCGCGGTATCATCTCCACGTCCGATGACCCTATCAGGAATGCAAGGTTGCGCTCGGCCATTGCCTTTGCCATAACCTGCATGTGCTTCGTCACGAATACGGCAAGGTAGTCGTAGACCGCGAGGAGTGCCATGAGCACGTATGCGATCGTGAATCCGTCTATGCCGATAACGACGCCGATCCCGATCCCTGAGATCACCACTGCGAGGTTCCTAAGATTCGGCCATCTGTTTTTGGCAATGACCAATGAGGCAGCCAGAATGATCGCTGTGCCTGCGATGTATATCGTATCCAGGTACGGGAAGAAGTCGGCAACGAGAAGGTAGAAGAGGAATGCCGATGGCAGGCCTATCGCATAGGCCTCGAATGCCTTGAAGAGGAATGCGCCCTTGTACATCTTCATGACGAATAGGAGCACTATGGAGAATATTATGATAAGGAAGATGACGTACGCGGCAAACAGCACTCCCTGGTTGCCTGATACCTGCTGTGCCGAGGTTATAACTGTTAGGTAAGAGGGCGGAATGGAGAAGTACGCGACAAGGAAACCGCCGAATTGTACGATTAGGAAGAGGGAGAATATCTCTACCAACTGCCTTTTCTCTATTCTTCTTTCCGCAGAATCACCAGCAAAGCTACTTGCACTTATTAGTTCTGAGAGTCCTTAGGGATAGAATGCGTGACATCCTCCCGCCCGTGAAAGGTGTGGGCTTCCTCTGCATTCATGCAATCACTGCATCCCGCAAAGGATGTGTTTTATCGGTTCTCAGTTCCTCGAGAACTGCCTCCATTTGAGGTCTTGCACTCTCTCCCTGAACGTGACTTCCCCTCTGTCCGAGGGTAGCTCTTTTGAGTATGTTTATCGATGCGTTTATGTCCCTATCCAACTGCATGCCGCATCTGCTGCAGTTGTATTCCCTGATGGATAGTGGCATATCCTGGATGTTGCCACAGTTGCTGCATTCTTTTGATGTGTTTCTTGGATCTACTTTTATTACCTTCATACCGGCACTCTCAGCCTTGTATGAAAGCATTTGGATGAACCTGTTCCATGAAGCATTATGGATTGATTGTGCGAGGCGATGGTTCTTCGCCATGTTCTGGATACGCAGGTCTTCCACTGCAAATGAAGTATATCCAGAATCCACGAGTTTCGTAGATAACTTATGGGCGAAGTCGTTGGACTGGCTTGAGACATCTTCCCATTTCTTTTGCAGTTTCAGCTTTGCCTTCTCCCTCCTCTTTGAGCCTTTCTGCCTTCTTGCGACTATCCTCTGCCACCTTGCGATGTGTTTTTCCGCCTTCTTTGCGAACTTTGGCTTCTGTATTTTTGCGCCATCAGACAACACAACAAAGGAATTGAGCCCCATATCTATGTCGACTGGGTTGACGTTCTTTACATTTGGAACTTTGATTTCTTTTGTAGTGGTGAGGACCACATAATAATTTCTCCCTTCCCTCTTTATTGCGAGCGTCTTTATTGTGCCTTCTATCTTCCTGTGTAGATTTATCGGCATTGTTCCTATCCTTGAGACCCTTAGCCTGCCCCTCTTTATTGAGAAAGAGCCATTGTCTTGCGGATATGTTATGGACTTATATCTGTCCCTCGACCTGAATCTTGGGAATCCTGCCTTCTTGTTTCCTTCCTTTATTCTCCTAAAGAAGTTTTGATATGCCCTGAGAAGCCTGTACTCTATCTCGCATCTTGTCTGCGAATAAAGTTTCAGGTATTTCTTGTCTTCTTGGATTATCTCTTTCACAAACCTGTTGAACTGTGCCATTGAAACTTTTGTCTTTCCGTTTTTATAGGATTTTATTGACTTCTCAAGAAGCATGTTGTAGAACTGTTGTGCGAGGATTAGCCTTTCATCTATCTCTTCTTGCCTTGTGGCATCAGGATAGATTTTGAACTTGTAGGCTCTCTTCAATTCCATTACATTCCCTTTTGTTCTGCGATATATTTCTCTATCAGTTTGTCTGATATATGTCCATGCGTTGAAACAAAATAACTTCTTGTCCACAGAGTGGGAAGTTTCAATCTGAGATCTGCAAACTCTTCCCTTAGTTGATGGGAGGTGTATCCCTTTATTTGCCCGATTATGTAATTCGGCGTTTGGATGGGTTTGCCTTCTATGAAAAGATGAACGTGGTCTGGCATGACTTCAAGTGCAAGAACCTTGCACCCCAATAGTTCTGACTTCTCCTTTATCAGTTCCTTTAGTCGTTGTTCCACTTTACCAACTAATACCTTTCTCCCATACTTCGGGCACCAAACGAAATGATAGCCCATGAAGTGAACGCTTGTCTCAGAGGCATTATATCCTTTTGGCATGACTAATATATGAATATACTCTTATATATACATATCGGCATTATACTTTCTATGGCAGCGGTTCGTTTTCATCCCACCCATAAATGGCGTGGGATTTCCCGCTCACATTGTTAAGAAAGCTTGCCCGCAGGCTCAGCCTTCGTCCCT
>JAJYXH010000003.1 GCA_021791075.1 Microcaldota archaeon | reverse complement strand
CATCGTCTGCTTCCTGCGACCCTAGGTCCTTGTATATCGCAACGAACTCGGCATAGCTTCCCTTCTGCCCGCTCCCGATTATCTTTCCCGCGTAAAGGTCTATCGTGTTGAGGTCGAGGCCGAGGATCTCGAATGCCCTCTTGTCCACCTCGCTCCTGGCGGAGATCAGGAACAACGCAACATCCTTGGGACTGGTCTTCTCGTTTATCGCCATGGCTCTCGCTGAGGTCCAGTTCTTGTACCTTGCGAAGAACTCAATCGAGTCGCGGGACTCTGCCATCCAAAGACCTTACATCGGTGCTGACTCGACGTAGTAGCCTGATGCCTTCTCCCTGACGACCCTCTTTACGACGCTCTTGTTGGAGAGGCTGACCAGTGCATTCGTGACCATGCTCTTCGGCCTGTTGCACTTCTTGGCGATGTCGTCCGCGGTCTTCTTCTTCTCCTCCTTCGTGGCTCCTAGCTCCTGCATTGCCTGCACTACCAGCTTTTCTATAGGATTCAACTCTTCCATCTAATTCACTTGTCAGATTAGTTAAGCGTCACTTCTTGACCCTCTTCTCCTTTCTCTTCGGCCTCAGGTACTTGTAACCGCACTTCCTGCACTTCTCGGCGCCCATCCGGTTCCTGGACTTGCACCTCCTGCAGATCATGACGTTTGCTAGGTTCTCATCAGCCAATGAAAATTTTCCCATTCTTCAGCACCGTAACTCTGTTAAACTTAGGAATAACAGTCGTATAATATATGAGAGAAGGTTTAAATAGATTCTTGTGTCGCGGCCCCTTTTCCGGGTATAAGTCATGGGAATTTGTAATATTGCCATTTTTCTTGAGTTTGGCCAGCGGAAGGTATTTATATATCGTTATCGCCATTATTATCGTTAATACAAGTTGATAATTATATGGCAAACGGAATAGAACTTACGGTCGCGGATGCCCTGGTTACCGATTCCGGCAGGAGCATTGCGAGGATAGACGCAAGGTCAAGGAAGCTTCTGGACGTAGTCTCTGGGGATGTGATAGAGATAAAGGGCAAGCTGAAGACCACCGCGGCAACGGTGTGGCAGGCCCATCCGAGCGACGAGGGGCTTGGCTTCATACGCATTGACGGTTATCTCAGGCAGAACGTGGGAGGAGGGATAGGGGACAAGGTTTTTGTCTCGAAGGTAGTGGTCAAGGACGCGGAGCGCGTAGTACTCGCCCCGCCGCCGAGCCAGAAACCTCCGCTATCGCCGGACTTCTCGGAGTACGCGAAGAGGAGGCTGGAGAACCGTCCCCTGGTAAAGGGAGACTCAGTTCCTATTCCAATGTTCGGGCTTGTCTTCAACTTCCTTGTCGTGCAGGTGGTGCCACACGGCGTGGTCAAGGTAACTAAGGACACCCATTTCATAGTCAAGGACGAGCCTGTCTCAGAATCGCTTGTAAAGATAGCCGACGTTCACTACGAAGACATAGGAGGCCTTGACGATGTCAAGCAGAAGATAAGGGAGATGGTAGAGCTTCCCATCAGGTATCCTGAGCTCTTTGAGAGGTTGGGAATAGAGCCGCCCAAGGGAGTGCTCCTCTACGGTCCGCCTGGAACCGGAAAGACGCTGCTCGCCAAGGCAGTTGCGAACGAGAGCGACGCCAACTTCATAGCAGTGTCAGGGCCAGAACTCGTATCGAAGTTCGTCGGAGAGTCGGAGGAGAAGCTCAGGGAGATATTCAAGGAGGCGAACGAGAAGGCGCCTAGCATAATATTCATGGACGAGATCGACGCCATAGCGCCGAAGAGGGAGGAGGCGACAAACGAGGTCGAGAGAAGGATGGTCTCGCAGCTTCTCACCCTGATGGACGGCATGCCTCACCGCGGTCAGGTGATAGTGCTTGCCGCGACAAACAGACCTGATGCGATAGAGGCAGCGCTCAGGAGACCGGGAAGGTTCGACAGGGAGATAGAGATAGGAGTTCCGAACAGGGATGCAAGAAAGCAGATACTTCAGATTCACACGAGAAACATGCCGATGGCAAAGGACGTCAACGTCGACGAGTTCGCGAACTTGACGCACGGATACACCGGTGCTGACCTCAGTGCGCTTGTGCGCGAAGCGGCGATGTCTACTCTCAGGACCATACTTCCAAAGATCATAGACAAGCAGCAAATACCTGCAGAGATACTGCTCAACCTTCACGTAACCAGGGACGACTTTCTCTCGGCGATGAGGAGCATACAGCCCAGCGCGCTCAGGGAAGTCTTCGTTGAGAGGCCCAATGTGCGCTGGACAGACATAGGAGGCCTTGACCACATACGCGACGAGATAAAGGAGGCGGTGGAGCTTCCGCTAACGCATCCGGAGCAGTTCAAGAAGATGGGGATAAGGCCGATAAAGGGAGTGCTCCTTGTCGGAGCCACGGGAACCGGAAAGACGCTGCTCGCCAAGGCAGTCGCGACGGAACGCGAGGCGAATTTCATCTCAATCAAGGGACCGGAGGTCCTCAGCAAGTATGTGGGTGAGAGCGAGAAGACCGTGAGGGAGATCTTCAGGAAGGCGAGGCTCGCTGCGCCGTGCATAATATTCATAGACGAGATAGACTCGATAGCACTGCCCAGGGGAGAGTCCAGCGACTCCCATGTCAGCGAGAGGGTGGTCGACACGCTGCTCACGGAGATGGACGGGCTTACCGAGACAAAGGATGTCATAGTGCTGGCCGCTACGAACAATCCCGAGAGGATAGACCACGCACTCCTCAGACCGGGAAGGTTCGACAAGATAATAGAGGTGCCGATGCCAGACGCGCAGTCAAGGCTCAAGATCTTCGAGATACACACGCGTCGCATGCCGCTCGACAAGAGCGTGGTGCTCTCTGAGTTCGCGAACATGACCGAGAACTACACCAGCGCTGAGATAGAGAACATCTGCAGGGAGTCGGGAATGAACGCGATCAGGAACAAGAGGGACATAGTGACCAAGGAGGACTTCCTCAAGGCCATGCAGGACGTGCGCCCTACGGTTCCGAAGGAGCTCGCGGAGAGGATCAAGAGGTTCAAGGAGGAGCCTGAGAGCATGTACAGGTAGCCAGGCATATTATACTCAGTGATTGTATGAAAGTCGTATATTCTGACAAGAAGAGTGGAAAGACAGCCCAGGCAGAGGTTGCAAAGGAATCTGAGTCAATGCTGGTTGGAAGGAAGATAGGAGAACAGATAGACGGATCGGTGGTGAAGCTCGACGGCTTCAAGCTGCAGATAACGGGTCTCAGCGACAACACGGGAGCCCCCTCGAGGAGGGAGGTCGAGGGCACAAGGAAGGCGTGGCCTCTGCTGAGCGGAGGTCCTGGCGTAAGAGGCGCCAAGGCCGGATACAGGGCGCGGAGGCTGATAAGGGGCAATACGATAAGTGCTGACACCGTGCAGGTCAACACCGTGATAGCGGAGTACGGGGCAATGGGGCTCGACCAGGTCTTCAAGCCAAAGGAGAAGAAGGAGGATTAAACCGGTAGGCGGTCCGGATTGGTTTTATGCTGAAGCAGAGTGAACTGAACATAGGGACGCTGGGTCACGTTGACCATGGCAAGACCACGCTTACGGCTGCGCTGACCCACCAATGGACGGATAAGCACAGTGAGAGCATAAAGAGAAGCATGACGATAAAGCTCGGCTATGCCGACGCGGTGATAAGGAAGTGCGGCGGCTCGGAGCCCTATAATTTCACTACCGATGCCAAGTGCTCCGACGGTTCAACCGGCGATATCGCACGGAGAATCTCGCTGTTAGATGCACCGGGCCACGAGACGCTCATGGCAACAGCCATAGCAGGATCAAACATAATAGATGCAGCGCTCTTCGTGATCTCCGCGGCGGAACCGTGCCCGATGCCGCAGACAAGGGAGCACCTGATGCTGATAAATGCGCTTGGAATCTCGAGCGTCATAATAGTGCAGACGAAGATAGACGTCGTGGGAAGGGAGAAGGCCAAGAAGCACTACGACCAGATAAAGCAGTTCGTGAAGGGAAGCAGGATCGCTGAGGCACCGATAGTCCCGGTGATGGCGAACAAGAATATAAACATCGACGCGCTGCTTGACGAGATAATGAGGATAAAAGTTCCCGAGAGGGACCTCAAGGCGGATCCGCTGCTCTACGTGGCGAGATCCTTTGACGTCAACAAGCCCGGAACACCGATAAAGAGCCTCGTCGGCGGAGTGATCGGGGGATCAATAGTCAGGGGGAAGTTCAAGATAGGCGACGAGATAGAGATAAGACCAGGAATAAACACGGCAAAGGACAAGCAGAAGAAGGAGACGTTTGAGCCGGTGATAACAAAGATAGAGAGCCTCTCGGCGGGAAGCGAGGAGCTGGACGAGGCGATCCCTGGAGGGCTCGTTGCCGTGGGCACCGATGTAGACCCGGCGCTAACGAAGGCCGACGGACTTGTCGGCCAGATAGTAGGGCACGTGGGAAAGCTTCCGCAGCCTTCGAACGCGATAGCGATAAACTACAACTCGCTCAACAGGGACGACCTGCCAAAGCAGGCATTCAAGCCGGACGAGCTCGTGCTCCTCGGGGTAGGAACCGGAACCGTCGTCGGATACGTCACGAAGATAAAGAAGAACAGGCTAGAAATTGGCCTGAAGCACACGATATGCGCGGACAAGAGCGAGAAGATATCGGTGCTCAGGAACTACGGCCAGAGATGGAAGCTCTCCGGATACGGGACGCTGGCATAGTGATTCTGTTATAATAGTTGCTACCAGCAAGAATAGAGAGTTAGTAACTATTAGAGAACATAGATATGCTGCCAATAATTTTCTAATGGCCTTGCCCTCTGGTTATGAGGAGAAGGGAGAATCTGCAATTAAGCCTTTCTACGTACGCCTGACTGGTCACGTAACTTCGTCGAGAACGAGTCGGTCCCTGAAGGTCCCTCTCTCGCTTGCCTTCTTCTCCCTAATAAGTTCTATCTCGCTCCTTCCGACTCCCTTGAACTCTAGAAGCGCGTAGACAACTTCAAGGACGTCGGCAAGCTCTTCGGTGCTCTCATCATGGCTGTACTCCGAACTCTCCTCTATAAGCTTGGCCTTCAGTTTCTGATAGTACTCCTTATCTTCAGCGCGGTGTGTCTTCACCGTCTTTCCGTCCTTCTTCATTATCGCCGGCATCTTGTCCCTAATGAGCTTGTTGTATTTCATAGTACCACTATCATGTGAATAGCGCTTCCTTCGGTTTCTTTGTCCTTCCTCTTCCTTTGCCCTTGAATATGCCCATCCTCTCGGCCTGCCTCTCCAGATCAGCCAGGAACCTTTTCTTGTCGTCACGCGACTTGAAGAAGTCGTACTTCTTGAAATCGGGTGAGAATCCTGCCGCGTGCGGATGGCCGCCGCCGTTGAACTTTGCCGCTAGCAGGGAGCAGTCGCTCTTGACGCTCCTCATGTGTCCCCTGCCGCTCCTCGTGTTTATGTAGATGCCCAGGTCTTTCCCGGTCTCCTCTATAAGCTTCATGCACGCGTATGTCTTCTGTATGTCCCCGGCAAATCCCAGGGCCATGTTCTTCCCGAGATAGAGATCCTTCATCATCCTCTCCGTCTCCCTGTCGTTCATTCTCCTGAATCTGTCCGCATCGGCCTTTATCCTGCTGTCGAGGAGCTTCTTTCCGGAGATCACCTCGGTCATGTGCCTGAGCTTCGCGATCTTCTCCTCGTGCGGTAGCATCTGGTAGCTTGCTATGCTGAGGGCATAGTATCCGACTGTCTTGTATATGCTGTGTGATCCGGGCCTTATCGCGAAGTCCGAGTAGTGGACGATCTTGGAGAACTCGTTCTCGAACTTCCCGTCTATGCCTAGCTCCCGCTTCGTTATCTCTGTGCCGCAGTACTTCCTGTTCTCGCCGAAGATCGCGACGTCGCAGAGCATGGCAATCTTCTTCGCGTATGGACCGTCCCAAGGATGATGGTCGAACCACATGACGTGTCCGCCATCTTTCTTCACGTCCTTGACTATATCGAAGAATGCCTTGCCGGTCTCACTGCCTACCGCGAGGTCTGCAACAAGTAGCATCGTACCCTTCCTTAGAAACTTTCTTATCCCCTTCCCCGCGGCCTCGATTGACTCTACCTTGTAGTCGGTGAAGAAGGCCCTCTCTACTGGAATCCCATATCTTATCCTTATCAGTGCCGCGCTGCCGACCCCGTCTATGTCGGTTGCATGAGTGAGCGATATTATATCCTCCATCTTAACCACCGATCTTATCGGAGCCAAGCTATAAAAAGTGTTAGTCGCCCCAAAGAAGGGGCATGGTTACACACCTATAATCGAGAAGTAGCAGGGGGCCTGCCCTGGCAGGCAGGCAAAATCCCCTTATTGTGGAGGTGATATAATAAGTGTGTTAGTCGCCTTGCCAGCATATTTGTAGTAAACTTTGTGGCCCAGCTGGTATCTCTCCAGGAGGCCCATGTTGTAAAGCCTGTTCAGTCTCGTGCACGCTGCGTTCCTTCCCTTGTACTTCATGAACTCCTTGATCTGGTCCGCACAGACCATCTGCTGGGACTGAACAAAGTCGAGTATCTGGCCGTCGAGCCCGGAGAGCGGAATCTCCCTGTTCTCCACTCCTCGCATCGGCTCGGATTCAACGTCATCCTTGTATATGGTCTCCACGGCAAGCTTGAGCCTGTTTATCTTGCTTGAGAGCTCCTCGAGCTTCCTGTTCGTCCTCTCCCTCTCCTCTATCATGTACTTCATAAGAGCCGGGACCCCCTCTTCTATGACAGCGCTCCCCTCCCTAGAACCCGCATTCGTGCTCTGCAGGTTGTGTACCTGTGTCTTGAGGTCCTCGAGCTCCTTCATTATCTGGTTCCGATCCTTTGCCATCCATATCCCATCTATGAGATCGTTATTGATTCGTTCACGCATCACAACCCAGTCAGAGTCGGTTCACGAAACAATCACGATTCAATCATGTATGAATATATAAGGTATTTAAAGGTTGTGGTACGCCCACTGACTTCCATTATACAAAATTAAGAT
>JAJYXH010000028.1 GCA_021791075.1 Microcaldota archaeon | reverse complement strand
AATAGAAGGGATGATAGACGCCGTACGGTACGCAAGGGAGAACAAGATACCCTATCTCGGAATATGCCTTGGCATGCAGCTGATGGTGGTCGAATATGCGAGAGACGTGGCGGGCATGCCGGGTGCTAACTCATCCGAGTTCGACCAGAGCACCAAGTACAACGTAATAGATATCATGGAGTCGCAGAAAGACATAAAGTCAAAGGGCGGAACGATGAGACTCGGATCATGGAAGTGCAAGCTACTTGACAAGGAGACGATAGCGTACAGGGCTTATGGGAGGACGGAGATAGAAGAGAGGCACAGGCACCGATTCGAGTTCAACAACAAGTTCAGGAAGCAGCTGGAAGACGCAGGACTGAGAGTTACAGGGGTAACTACCGACGGGTCGCTCGTTGAATTTGTAGAGTGGAAGGATGGTTTTGGCTTGGGCACCCAGGCCCATCCGGAGCTCAGGTCGAGATTCGAGTCACCGGCGCCTCTCTTCGTCAGCCTTGTGAAGGCGGCAAGGTCACGTAAGGAATGCCCTTAGAAGCGCAACGACCTGCACGGCACCGGCCTTTGAAGCACCGAACTTCCTGTTGCCGAATTCATAAGGCACATCCCTTATCTTCACCTCTCCTCCGGAGTCGATGCACTTGAGCAGGTCGAAGAGGAATTTGTACCCATTGTCCACGAACCGGCCCCTGTTCTTGGCAATTATCCCGTAAACGGCCTTCTTGTCTATCCCGAAATACCCGGAGAATATGTCCGCACACCTCTTCTTGCCCCTTACGATCAGGACAAGATAGCCAAGTGAGCTTAGGAGTTTTGATATTATCTTCCTGTCGAGCGGCCAGCCCCTGACACTGCTCCTTGAGCATACTACCAGCTGGTATCCATCACTGAGCCAACGTTCTACATCATAAAGTTTGCCTATGGGATGCTGCATGTCCGCATCCATTACCGCAACATACCGGGTTCTGCTGGCTGCTATGCCGTCTATTATGCTCGCTGTCAGGCCCTTCGGAAGACCCTTTCTGTCCCTTCTGATAATGGCAATGCTGCCGTTGTGCCTCGATACCTTCTTTACGGCATCAACGGTCCCGTCCCTTGATCCATCGTCTACCACAGTTATACTTATGCCTGGAAATCTGCGGATCGCGCTCTTTATTATCAGAGGTGCGGTATCGACCTCGTTCAGGGTCGGAAGTATCAGCGTCAGATCGTCGTATCTCTCTCTCTCCACCTTATTACCCCCTGATGAATAGCATAGAGTATCTTGAGAGCAGGTTCGTTGCCCTGTTGATAAATGGCAGTTTCTCTGCGGCAACACGCATGCCCTCTATGTCCTTGCGTGCGAGAGTGCCAGTGACTGCAAAGATTATCGGGTAGAGGAGCGCTGCCGCAACTGCGCCGGCCAGGAGCTCTCCGCCGAGCACGAGATCGCTTATCGAGTTCGAGGCTGCATAGTTCATCAGCAACAGCAGTGCGGCAAGAGCGATAGCGAGCATCACGTTGCTTACGAATATCATCAATATCTTTCTATAGTCGAACTTCACCCCCACAACAGAGATGGCCCCCCTCATGAAGAGGAAGATCGAGGCGATGTTGCCTATGATGAAGATCGCGGCTATGCTGCCGTAAACAAGGAACGACTGCGTCAGGAGAACAAGGGAGGCAAGCTGGATGACTGCAGAGATGGCGTAGTATTTGAGAACCTTTGTTGTCCTGCCTATCGATACGATCAGGCTGCTTATGAAGAGGCTTACCGTGTTTACCATGGTTCCTATCATTATCAGTGTGAGATATCCAGGGGCAAGCGCGTATCCCTTCGAGAGGAAGAGGTAGACTGCCGGTGCTGAGAAGACGGCGGTATAGACAAGGAGCGGAAGGATCACCACGAGAGAGTATCCCAGGACCTTGTTGTATGTTAGATGGAGCTCCTTTGCCCTCTTCGTTATCCTGGCCTGCGTGAATGCCGGCAGGAGAACGTGGTTTATGCTGTTCTGCAGGAGTATTATAGCAGCAAGGCCCCTCAATGCGGCGCCGTAGTTTCCTAGAATAGAGGCGGTGACATAGAAGCCGAGGAAGAGGATCGAGAAGTTCTGCATGCCGTCGTTCAGCATGTTGTTGATACCTATGGGCAGGGAGAACTTGGCCGTCTCCTTCAGCTCCTTGCTCGTAGGCCAGAAGAGCCTTACCCTGCCGCGCTTGCCTATCGTGTGGAATATGAGGAATGTGCCGATGGCTGCACTGACCGCGTATCCGATGAGCATTCCTGCCAGCGCGCCCTCGACCCCGAAACCGTAAATGACAAGAAGTACGCTCGCAAAGAGCTGCACGATGTTTCCGGAGAGGATGGAGAACGATGAATAAAAGCCCTTGGCCAGGCCTATGAGCGCATTGGCCGATACGGCCTGCACCATGACGAAGAATATGATGAACGAGGATGTTATGAGCGTTATCTCAGGTATTCCGAGCCCTTTGTAGAGCGTATTGGAAAGGTAGCCGCTGAGGCTGAGGGCAAGGACCGTAAGAAGCAGCGACGCGACTATCAGGAGGAAGTACCCAGATGAGAGAACGCGCAGTGTCTTCTGGTGGTCGCGCTGGAAGACCGAGATCGAGAGGTGTCGGTTGAGGTAGCTGCCGATCCCAAGCCCGCCAACAGAGTCGATAAGAGTGGCGAAGCCGAACGCGAAGATGTAGATGCCGTAGTCGGCCGGGCCCAGGAGCCTGGCTATCAGTATTATCGTTATGGCTGTAACTACTATGTTCAGCGCCTGGCCTATGAGGACGGCAGAGAGGACTCTCGCTGTCCGCTTCCCAAGTCCCTCGGCGTCATTGTAGCTAGCCATGGCACATCATTATTTTGATTGGCTCTTAAAGGTTATATTCTTAGCGCCGTAGATAAGGTACGGACTTGGAACGGCCGTGTTGTTCGGGGAGTAAAACGTAAGCTCGCTTATGCCCGACGGAACGGTGAAGTTGACCGAGTAGCTCTGCGGGGTGCCGGTCAGGTTTAGCCTTCCCAGCGCGGCGTTGTTAAGGTAGAGGTAGAGCGGAGTGCTGCTCAGATATCCCATCGCGATCATGTTCATGGTGACCTGCATGCTGTTAGGAGCGTAGACTATCGCGCCTCTGGCGTTGTTGCCCCACCACATGCTGCCCAGAGTGGTGTTGCACGAAGAGGAGCAGAACGAGTATCCAGGGATCCATGTGCCGGCTTCGTACGCCGTTAGGGCCCGGCCTGCATGCGCATTTACCGCGCCGGCGGTGCCGAAGACGAATGTGCTGTTGTCGGTGTAGACTGGCGTGCCAAAGACGCTGTAAAGATACCCGTATAGCTGCTCCTGGGCCGAGTTGTTGAATGCACTCCTTATCACAGTGATAAACGGTATGTTGTCATCACCAAGCCAGAGGAGAGTTACGTTCGTTGAGTTGCCGAGTATCGGAGACGGGTACACAAGCCCGTAGCCCTGCTGTAGATACTGCACTGCTGATGCGAGCGGCAAGGCCGAGACAGATGCCTGTTGCGTTGAATTGAACCTGCTGGTGTATCCACCGATTATTGCCTTGCCCTTCATTGCCGTCTGGTAGTACATCGAGACTGCAGGATATAGCTCCGGGGTTGCTGATGCCGGGTTTGGCAGCGCCGGAAGAGTCAGCACCGTCAAGTTCCCATGGATCTGTCCTATCTGCCCATACGCGGCAGGTATCGTCGCGTTTGCAGTAAGCATATTTGCGTATGAGGATGAGAACGGCATCCCGTTGTACTCGAAGAGTATCACGATTGCAAATGCGACCGCAAACATCCTCGTCTTGCCCGTGGGTTTCCCCTCAGTTAGATAACCGAAGCCGATGGCCGCGAGAATGCCGAGGCAGAGCGTCACTATAAGGTCGAACCTTCCCGGCTCCCTCACGAGGTTTAGTACCGGTATGTGCTGGTAGACCGCATATATCCCCGGTACTCCGGTGACCACGGAGAGGAACTGGAGGACCGGGCCTGTGGAGAGCCATCCGAAGAGAAGAAGGATGGCGAGCCACGGTAGAGTCTTCCTTAGAAGATTCTTTTTGTAGTCCGTGTAGAGCGCGATTATGACAAGCAGAAGGACCGAGTATCCCACGTAAGAGACCTTCTCAGAAACGTCAGGGGTATACTGTATGCCCTGATACGTAAGCCCGTAGATCGAGTTGAAGTACGGAGGCATGGCGCCATTGAAGATGCCGTTGTAGTAGCTTGGGAGTAGGTATGATGCGAGGTTGTCGCTCCAGAGCATGAAGTGCGGCGTATTGGAGAGCTGATTTGCGGCAGACACAGTAGATGGCTGCAGAACTCCCGAGATGGTAGGAATGAAGAAAGGAAGGCCGAGAACGGCTATGATTATGACCATCTCTCCGAATCTGATTGCAAATCCGGCATTAAGTATGCGCTCTCTCTCGGATTTGGAGAGCAGATATATCACGATGAGGCAGACGGCAAATATGACCGTGATGATTCCCTGAAGCGGATCGCCAAAGAAGACGATGAGGAGGAATGAGAGCGCGGCTCCGACAACGTAGAGGAGTCGCTTCTCCCTGATCGTGAGTATGAAGAGGAGGGCAAAGAGCGGCACGAATTCTATCGAAGCCCAGTTAAGGTGTGCTATTGATTGCGCTATGTGCATGGGGCTGAACGCGAAGATGAGGCCTCCCAGGAATGCGCCGTATCTGTTTCCCGTGAGATAGTATATGAGCATGAATGCAAAGAGTCCGGAGAGGATGAACCCAAAGAGGAAGATCAGGTTGTACGCAAGAGGAAGGCTGAACGCCTGTATCGGGGCCGATATTATGCCAGCAAGCGGCATGAGAGTCTGCGTAACAAGGTTTGCGCCGACAGGATAGAAGAGGAGGTTCGTGGAGTATGGGGAGGTGTGAAGGGTGAAGATCGAGTACGGGGTCCACCAGAGTCCCCAGAGGCTCTGGTACGTGTCGCTTGAGCCATTTGGAACCACGGAGAAAGGATTTACCGTTATGTACCAGAACATGACCAGAGTTATCAGAGCATAGAGGCCCAGTGCCTTGAGGCAGAGCATGCCCGTCTCGCTGGTCAGGTGGTTATGCATACGGTCGTAGACCTTCTTGTGCATTTGCGTCTTTGTCTGATGCATCTGATGTGGCTGGTTATGGTGATGCAGCGGTGCATCAGTAGGCTCGGTCGGAGCAGTAGCGCCCAGCTCGTGCGTGTCCTGTACAGCTTGATCTGCCAATTCAACCACTAAGTTAACTCTTATTCTTTAGAAAGATGACAGTGATAATACCTTGCACATTATTGTTTAAAAAGATAGGTGGTCAGCCTGGGCTGAAGCGGAACTTCAGCATTGAGACCATGAAGAGCGCAACATCCTTGGGCCTCAGCTTTGTCTCACGCTGCTCGTTCCACTCGACAGGCAGCTCATACGGAGCAACTCCGTCACGCTCTGCACGTATCAGCATCTCGGCATCGAAGAACCAGTAGTTATCCCTAACCTTGCCGGTCAGTCTCTTCGCGTAGCTCCCTTCCATGAACTTGAAGCCGCACTGATGGTCCTTGACGCGCGAGCCGAAGAGGATGAAGATGAGCCCGTTGTAACCGAAGCTCAGGAAGTGTCGCGTGAGATTGCGTCTGGCCTCTGAGCCGGCAACATACCTGGATCCTATCACAATCTTATTACCTTTCTCGACCTCATAGATAGCCTTCTTGGTGTAGCTTACAGGAACTGCCAGGTCAATGTCCATGTACCCTATGACCTTTCCCTTTGCGGCCCTCACCGAACGCTTTATGGCAGCGCCCTTCCCGCTCTTCTGCTCCCTGTGCATGACCCTGACTCCCGGCAGCTTTGCAAACTCCCTGCAGAGTACGATAGAACCGTCAGTGGAGCCATCCTCGGCTATTATTATCTCGAATGACTCCAGCTTCTTTGCTGCGGAGTATATCTTTGGAAAGTTATTCTTAAGGTTCCTGTACTCGTTGTACACTGGGAGTATTATCGATACCCGGACCATCCAAACATCAACCTTCTACAGAGAGGAATTATCCGACAAGATAGATAAACCTAATGCCGAAGTTGCGGCTTTCCGGAGTCGAGAAGATCACTAGCAGCCTTCCTGACAGCTTCGCTTGACGAGACCGAGGGCTTCCATCCGAGCTTCTGTATCATCTTTGTATCTAGCAGCATGACCTTTACGTCTCCCTTCCATCCGCGGCCGCCAAACTCATTCCTGTAAACATACTTGGGCTTTAGACCCATCTCTCCGGAGATTATCCCGGCCATCTCGTTAACTGAGACTGAGTCCGAGTTTCCCACATTTAGGACGCGGTACCCAGAAGACTGTCTAGAGATTACAAGCATTATTGCATCGATGAGGTCGGTCATGTAGACATAACTCTTCCGCTGCTTTCCGTCGCCGAGTATCTCGAGGCTCTTCTGGTCCTTCCTCAGCTTGTTTATGAAGTCCGGCACTATGCCGTGAGTTGCCCTTCCTCCGGTGATGTTGGCCAGGCGCAGTGACGTGGACTTTATTCCGTACGTGCGCGAGTAGTACTCCACGAGCTCCTCGCTCATCATCTTGAAAATCCCGTAGTTTGATATCGGCTTGAGCTGATACGTCTCCGGGGTCGGCATCTTCTTTGCATCGCCATACACGACGGATGACGAGGTGAAGAGAAATGATTTTGCATCTGACCTGCGTGCGAGTTCGAGGGTATTGAGAGTTGCAGTGACGTCCCTGTCGAAATGATCAACTACATTGTCCATTGAGGACCTGACATTCGGATCTGCGGCGAGATGCACAAAAGTTGCCTTCCTTGGCAGCTGAAGCCTCCCCGTCGCGTCGCTGTCTATCAGATTCACCTTTACAAGACGGGATCCCGAATTTTCGTATTTACCCGAGGAGAGGTCATCGAGCACCATGACTTCATTGCCTTCTGAGACTAATCTGTCGGTGAGATGGCCGCCTATGTATCCGGCTCCTCCCGTTACGATATACTGCATGCGCTTACCTTTACAGAGAACTTACTTCGGTAATATGTGACACCCTCCCACGACTGAAGTCGTGGGCTTCCAAGGTGGTTTCTGATGGTTGTCATGATGCCACCCGTATAGTTCCTCCTTCAGTGGCAACCGCACCATTTGCACGATGTCTTACGTCGTCTCCAGAGGCTTCACTTCCCGAATGTCCTTCGGTAGCCCTTTCGAGTATATTCTGTGAGGCATTTATATCCCTGTCCTTTGACAATCCGCACTTTTCGCAGATGAATGTCCTTTGCGACAAGGATATTCTCTGCACGTTCCTGCATCCATTGCATGTCTGTGACGTATATTGAGGGTTCACTCCGACCACCACGCAACCAGCGCTTTCAGCCTTGTATTGCAGCAGTTGG
>JAJYXH010000034.1 GCA_021791075.1 Microcaldota archaeon | reverse complement strand
CAAAAGGCGGACCTGTTGCCGGTGTTCTTATTGGCACATTAGTTAACGCATTATGCTGTACGCCGATAATACCTTCTATTTTAGCACTTTTGGGTGCATCTACACCAGTTTTATTTGCATATTCGCCGCATATCCAAGCTTTCTTCGAACAAAACTATCCATACTTTTATATCCTGTCCTTTTTGATTTTCCTTGCAGCGTTTCATTACACTGCCAAGAATATCTCATGCTGTAAGAGAGACTGAAACACGAAGAAGATCAAGTCGCTTTTTGGTCCACTCCTGTAGTGTTCGTATCTGCATTGTTCGAGAAAACAAGGCTTCAGTCGTTAGAAGACAGCCATTCATGGGTGGAAGATATCACCAGCGTGGCCTTAACGAACAGCTCCACATTGCGGTCATCTATTGGGACAGCAAGAAAAACAGCGGAACAAGGCAAGCCTACAGGGGGGAGCAGACACAAATAACATGCACTACAATGCGATCACCGGTTCGTATGACAGCAATCTGCATCTTGCGGTCAGGCACAGCCCAAAGGCGATCAAAGTGCTCCTCAGGCTAGGGATAAACACCGGATTGCTGAACAGCAACAACGAGACCGCAGCCGATGTTGCAAGAAAGATCGGAAGGGAAAAGGATGCAAGAAGGATAGAGCGCTGGAACGGAAGCCTCAGGCAGCGACTTGTCCACATCTCCATCCGCTACACAGGCGTACCACCAGGTAAACCCGGTCTCAAAAGCTTTATATCCGTTCAAAGCAAGATCCATCCATGAAGAGATTCGATAAGATAGCGGTTGTGGACGAGCTTGATAACATCACCGACTCGGCCAAGGAGGAGATCCGGAAGCTGTCTAAGTCACCGGTCTCTTTTCCCGGCAGCCTTCCCGGGTCGGACGGGGATATGATGAAAAGTATGGTCGATGCAGACTGCATACTCCTGTCATGGCGCGGCGAGATCACCAGGAAGGTTCTAGACAACTGCCCCAATGTCAGATACATAGGCCTCGCGGCGACGATGACCCAGAACGTGCCGGTCGAGGAGATCGCAAGGCGGAGCATAGTCCTGAAGAACGTGTCCAATTACAGCGGTGAGGCAACTGCAGAGTACATCTTCCTCCAGCTGCTGCTCTTTGCCCGCGGCAAGTGCGACTACAAATGGCGGGACGAGGCCTGCGAACTGAACGGAAAGACGATCGGCATCATAGGGCTGGGAGACGTCGGCGGCCATGTGGCCCTGCGCGCGCTAGGATTCAACATGAGGGTGCTCTACCATCAGAGAAGAAGAAATGCGGAGTTCGAGGCCAGGGGCCTCATCTACGTGCCGCTGGAGGAGCTGCTGCAGAAGAGCGATGTGATCTCGGTGCACGTTCCCACTAACACGCACCTCCTTCACGGGAAGGAGTTCGGCCTGATAAAGGAAGGTGCAGTGCTTGTAAACACTGCTGTCGGGAAGATATTCGACCCCGCCGATTTTGCCGAGTGGATAAGGAAGGGAAAGAACTTCGCGATCTTCGATACCGTGGCCGAGACCTCCGGGATAAAGGGCTACAAGAACGTGGTGGTGGGAGACCAGGAGGCCTGGAAGACCCAGGAGTCCCGCGAGCGCCTTAGCAGGAAGTTCCTGGAAAACATGAAGAACTATCTGGATGGTGAATAGTCGGGATGGCAGAGCAGAATGTCTTCAAGCAGTCCGGGAATGACGAAGAGCCGAAGATCCAGCTAAGGGAAACAGTGGCCAGAAGGAGAGAGGAGAACAAGAAGGACGATCCCGCGCTTACCATAAGGCATGCGCTAAAGCACGACGTACTCATAGTTGTTGACATGCAGAAAGTCCCTGCCGCTGGACCGGACGCGGAGAAGATTCACCTGCTGCTATCGGTCTTCTCCGGGATCACAGTCTTCTCGATACTTCCGGGGTCGGACATTGGAGTCAGGCTGAAGAGGCTCGGGCTCGGGAGCAGTCCAGAGTTCTTTCACACGAGAGACTCGGTCTTTACCGAAGACCTAATGAAATTCTTAAACGAGAAGCATGCAGACAAAGTCTACCTTACCGGGGTTTACTCTAGCGCCTCGCTAGAGAAAGCAGCCACAGAAGGCGCCACAAGTGGATTTGATGTCAAGGTCGTCGAGGATGCATGCATATCGACAGATAAGGATCTGGGTCCCAGCATGACGACAGAGTCGCTCAGGCGAGCGATAGGAAAGGAGAACATCGTCACCGTATCCTCATTGATAGGCGCGAAGTAAACTGCTAGGAGAGCAGCTTGTCAAGTGCAGGAACTCCTTCGAGCTGGTGCTGGCTCTCGAGCTGCTGGTAGAGTCCGTACATGATTCCCACAGTAAGAAGCACTCCCATGCCGCTGCCGATCGCCCCGGTAAGGTTTGCAAAGGCCGCAAGCAGTGCAACGAAGATGCTGCCGAGGACCGTTATGGTTGGTATATACTTGTCAAGTATGCCCTCTATTATCCTCGGATCCCTCCTGAAGCCCGGTATCTGCCATCCCACTGACTGGAGCTGATCAGCAACGTTCTTCGGATTCTGGCCGGTCATCTCTATGTAGAACTTGCCGAAGATGACGCAGAGGATCACGAGAACCGCTGTCGAGAGTATTATGTGCACCCACTCCGGCACAAGCACGCAGGAGTTTGCAATCGTGCAGTATAACGAAGGATTCTGCGCTATCGTGGCTGGTGAGTTGCCCCAAGGGAGAAGAAGCGGCGTTGTGCCTGTGGCCAAGTTACTGAAGTATTGTTCGTATCCGACCCCGTATGGCGGAGGCAGATAACCAGAGGAGAAAGTGTTCAGTGAGATCAGATAGAGAAGGCCGCCACCGAGAGTTGGCGTGAGAGTTCCAGTTGCCGAAGCCTGATCGGTGTAATATCCTATGAAGCTTGCAAGATTGGAACCGGTCACGTGCGATATCGCGCCGCCAAGGACCGAAGTCATAGCTATCATAAGCGAGGTCGAGAAGATGACCGGCATGACGCTGACGTAAAGCAGGGAGATCGGGAGTCTTCCGCCTATGCCCCTGAACTGACTGAAGACCATCGGAAGCTCGACCTTCATGTCGTAGACGTATATGCTGACAAGCATGACTATTATCGCAACGAAGAGCGGTCCGAACGCGAGTATGGCCTGCGGTATTGCCGTCCCTCCGCCGGCCGAGATCGCCGATGCGGCTGCCGGAAGAAGTATCGTAAGCGTGCCGGCTATTATTGCATAAGCGACTCCGCCAGCTATGAAAAGGTTGATTCCCGAGGTGAGTCCGTACTTGACCATCATCTCATCGAGATAGATTATCAGTATGGCCCCGATCATCAGCTGGAGGAAGACAATGCCGAAGGCTCCAGGCTGCACGATGCCGCTCTGCGTGAATGTGTAAGTGAAGAAGAGCGCCTCGACTACCGCCACCACTAGCGCCATGAGTTTCTGTATGCTCTGGAACCTTCCCCTCTGCTCCATGTCGTTGAGGTCGATGTTTAGGACTCCGGAACCCTGCAACAGCTGGAGCACTATGCTTGAGAGGACTATCGGAGTGATACCTACGGTTATGAGCGTGCCGATCTTGGCTGCGAATATGACGTTTATCAGCTGGAAGAGCTGCTGCGCCTGCCCCGGATTCACGCCGATCGCGGCCGTGCTGAACATCGCGAAGTATGCGACCATTATCACCGCCGTCCACTCCAGCTTCTCCCTAAATGTAAAGGCCCTCTCGGGCTTCTTTATGTTTGGTATGAACTTAAGTATCGGATTGAGAAACTCCAAAGACATTCTAGCACACCAGCTAAACCATGAATCAGGCCCTTATGCTTACCAAATAGGTGCCGTTCTTTCCTACGGATGCCCTAGCCACGGGCTCCGATCCGGAGGCCTTGGCGACATAGCCCATCGCCATTGAACTTGATAGCCTGACTATCCCTTCTAGCGAATTATAATCTTTATACTTAAGTCTTATAATCCTTTTGCCCTTCGACTCAGTCACCTGGGCGTCTTCGAGGTCGAAGTACCGCGCTATCTTTCCAATAGCCTCCTTGTATTCTGATCCCCCGATCATCGCGAGCCTCCCTCCGGCAAGATAGAGGATCTTGCAGGCCTCGTCAAGCAGCGGCATCCTCGCGAGGGGAAGCGACGGAAGAAGAAGGTAGTCCCTGTTCTCCAGATTCTTGGCAGTGCCATCGATCCTGTTAATGCCGGACGCTATCGCGCTTATCACCACGTCGAGTTTCGGGTCCCGGTCAACAAAATGATAGTGATGCTGAACCGCATCGGCGATGAACTGGCATACGTTGGAGTTCTTGAAGATGCAGAGGGTCTCCCTAACCCTGACCATCCTGTTAAGGTAGCCCGAGAAGTATCCAGCGATGACCCCAGACTCAAAGACGTGCGCCCCGGTTTCAAGGCTCGCGATCTGCTTTGTGTCGAGCATTGAGGTTATGACCACGTGCTCCTCAGAGGGATAATAGAGAACCTTGCCGAGCCCGAGCTTCTCGAGAACGTCGAAGAACATCCCTATGTTGGCCCCGCCCTCCCTGTAGATCTGCCTGCCCACTCCGAATCCGAGGTTGTAGCCGAGCTTCCTTGTCGAGGCCGTAAGACTGAGGATCAGGTCCTGCGCCAGGACGCCGCTATTAAGTTTCGGTACTGCGCCTGAGCCGACAAGGTCCCTTACGAGCAGTTCCTCAAGGTCGTTCGGCGCTTCCCTGCCGGTCCGCGCCGCTGCCGTTCCCCGCCCCGCCTTCTCATGCCTTCCTGCTCTCCGCGGCATTCCCACCTTTGCTGGTGCAACCTTCATCCTTGCGTTGCGCCTTGACGCAACCTTCGCAGTTCGCCCCGGCGGCTTTCTCCCTCTGCGTGCGCCCTTCTTTATCGTCTTCTTTGCAGGCATGACATTCAGATTACTATCTCTGCATAACTATTTTAAGCCATAGCCGGGATGAACGGTCATCGAAACTACACGAAGGCTTATAATGATTTGTCGGGTCATATCATCAATGACATTTTATGGGCTCGCATTTAAATTTATCATCGATGCGCTCTTCTCCTGGGGGAGAATGTTCATCGCGCTCTTCATATCCATAGCGATAAGCATGGTCATCGGAGTCTATGCGGCGTTATCGCCCAGGGCCGAGAAGATAATCCTTCCGGTGACGGACATACTCCAGACGATACCGATACTCGCATTCTTCCCTATCGCGCTGGTCATATTCGTATTCTACCTTCCCGGATACATAGGGATAAACGCGGCTGTCATCTTCCTTATAGTCACGAGCATGGTCTGGAATATAATCTTCGGGGTGTACGAGTCGATAAAGACCATCCCCAGGGAGTTTATAGAGGTTGCAAATCTGTACAGGATGAGAACGATCGAGAGACTAAGGAAGATATTCATACCCGCTGCTCTCCCAAGGATCGTCCAGCAGTCGATCCTCTCATGGTCTATCGGCCTCTTCTACCTAGTCACCAGCGAGATCTTCTCCATGGGAACTGTCAGCGAGCAGGTGCAGCACGGAATCGGCGTTGATCTCATAAAGTACGCTCCGGGAACAGCGGGGGGAAGCATCCAGGCGTACCTTCTCGGTATAGCGATCTTCATTATATTCGTGGTGCTTACGAGGTTCCTCTTCTTCAAGCCCCTCGAGGACTACGCCGACAGGTACACCAGGGCAACGCCGAAGTCTACCAGAAGGTTCGCGAGGACAGGAATGTTCGTAAGCTGGTTCTCAAAGAGGGTAATAGCACAGCCTTTCTACGCGTTTGCTCCTTCCAAATCCCCGGCAAAGAAGAAAGCGTTCAAGATGGTGGGACAGACTCCCCAAGCGCAGGTTCAGGAGAAGGGATTTGTGATAAGCAAGTGGATATACTACGCGATAGCAGCGATCGTCATACTCGCCATTATCGGATACATCGTATCGGTCTACCCGGCCGCGATCTCGCTGGAGGAGACGAGTCTTGTTGCGCTGCTCTTCTCGTTCGCAAGGGTCTGGGTCGCATTTGCCCTTATAACTGCCATAGCATTCCCGCTATGCGTGTATCTTGTCTTCAAGTCGAGGCAGAGCTCCAAGTACGTTCTCTTCTTCCAGATAATCGCCTCGATCCCGGCAACGATACTGCTTCCGGGGATAGCGATCGTCTTCTCAGGATTTCCATACAGGGGGGAGTTTGTAGCAATGGCTGTCTTCTTCCTGAGCGGAATCTGGTACGTCATCTTCAGCATCTACGCGAGCACGAGGACGCTTCCGGCAAGCATCTTCGAGGTGAAGAAGCTCTTCGGGATAAAGGGGATACCGGCCTGGAAGAATATATATATTAAAGCACTCCTACCAGGTTTTATAACAGGGGCATTGACCGCGATAGCCGCCGAATGGAACGCCAGCATAGTCGCTGAGTACTTCACGAGCGCGGGTCTCACAGGCGGCACGATCACCAGTTCCGTGCAGCACGGCATCGGAACTCTCCTCGACTCCGCGCTCGGATCCAACAATCTCGCGCTGATGGGCGTCGCGCTGCTGAATCTCGTGGTAATGATACTCCTGATAAACACATTCGTCTGGAAGAGAATGTATAGAAACGTCTCCAAAATATACGGATGATCTAATATGAGCATGGTAAACGTAGACCAAGTATCCTTCACGTTCCCGGCTAGCGGAATGAAGATAATGGAAAACATCTCTTTCGGCGCAGAGAAGGGTGAGTTCGTCTCACTGATGGGCCCGTCCGGATGCGGAAAGTCTACCCTGCTGAGGATAATAGCCGGGCTCGTACCGCCAACGTCAGGAAAGGTCATGTACCTGAACAGACAGGTGCGCGGGCCTACCCTTGGAATGTCATTCGTCTTCCAGGACTTCGCTCTTCTGCCATGGCTCACGAACATAGAGAACATAAAGGTTGGCCTCTCGCTCACGACGCTCACCGACGAGGAGAAGACTGAGAAGTCGATGGAGCTGATAGACAGGTTCGGCCTCACGGGGTTCGAGGACTACTATCCCAACGCGCTCAGCGGCGGCATGAAGCAGAGGGTCGGAATCGCCAGGGCCATAGCCTCAGAGCCGCAGGTCCTGCTAATGGACGAACCGTTCAGCGCGCTCGACGAGCTGACGGCAAACACGATGAGGTCTGATATCATGTTCATGCTGCAGAGCAAGGACATCTCAGTCAATTCTGTGATAATGGTTACGCACAACGTGGAAGAAGCCGTGGAGCTTTCGGACAAGATCGTGGTCCTCTCAACGAAGCCGGCCCACGTCAAGGAGATAAGGTCGCTCGGGCTGAAGGGGCCGAGGAACAAGAGGAGCAAGGAGTTCAACGACATAGTCGACGAGATCTACGCCGCGATAGCAAAGGAGTAATTATTAAGGATTTGGCCGGGTATGGCTTCATCCCATAATTCCTGAACGACGTTAAGTCCTTATCCTTTTCGACTGACTGTTTCAGTATGGGAAAGCCCAATAAGAGGGCGAACCCGAGGGTGGTGACCAGAGTCAACAAAGACCTTGCA